>CANGCU010000008.1 GCA_947452355.1 Microbacteriaceae bacterium
AAGTGCAGGTCCGCACCCGACACGACGATGTCGGCCTCGATGGTGTGTTCGACTCCTGTGGCGTCGCGGTAGGTCACGCCGGTAGCTTTCGCGCCCTTCGTTCGATCGACCGTGATTCCCGTGACCGGCGAGTTCGTGTGGATGACGACTCCGGCCTTGATCGCAAGGTCGCGAATCGCGTGAATCACTCGCGTGAAACCGCCCTGAGCGTACAAAACGCCGTCGACGAGGTCGAGGTGGCTCATGAGATGGAACATCGCCGGGGCGTTGAAGGGGCTCGCTCCGAGGAAGACCGCGGGGTAACCGAGAATCTGTTTCGCGCGCGCCGATTTCACGTGACGACCGACGAACGACCAGATGGTTCCGGTGAGTAAACGAACGAGCGTTCCGATTTGACCGAGGACTTCGCGGTTGAACAGCGGGATCAGGCTCTGGAACGAGGAATATAGGAAATACTTCTTGGCGACCTCGTAGGTCTCAGTCGCTGAGTCCAAATATCGTCCGATGGATGCGCTCGATCCCGGCTCAATTGATTCGAAGACGGCGATGTTCTTGTCGCGGCCGACCTCGATGTCGACGTGTTCGGCTTTGCTCGCACCTTTCGGTTCGAAGAACACACGATAACCGGGGTCCAGGAGGCTCAGGTTCAATTCCTTCGCACTCGACGAACCCATGAGTCGGAAATAGTGGTCGAACACCTCGGGCATCAAATACCAGGACGGACCCGTGTCAAAACGGAAACCGTCCTTTGACCACGTGCCGGCTCGACCGCCCACATTCGGCAACGATTCGAGCACCGTGACGCGATACCCGTCTTTGGCGAGCAAACCGGACGCACCGAGTCCGCCGATTCCGGCTCCGATAATAACGACGTGTTTCTGGGTCATGACCTTACTTTCCGCCACGCGCGATAACACGCGCCGCGATGAGGAGCTTTTCGACATCGTTCACGCGGATGCGCGAAGATTTGAGTTTTTCCGCCGGGGTTTGGCGAATTCGGGAATTGAGTCGAGCGAACAGCCCGTGTGCGAGACCGACAGCACGGGCCGCGTCTCGTGGCAACAGCGGGATTGTCCGAGCGGCGGCATCCAAATCCTCGGAAATGTCGTCGCACAGGCGGTGCTTGTCATCCTCGGTAAACGTCGCGATGGTAACTCCCGGGAAATAGGAACGACCGAGCTCGTCGACATCCGCTGCGAGGTCGCGCAAGAAGTTGACCTTCTGAAACGCCGCGCCGAGTGCGCGCGCTCCGTTGTACAGCGTCCGCGCGGTGTCGGCGTCGGGCTTGGCGTCGCGGACGAACACCGCGAGGCACATGAGTCCCACAACCTCGGCGGAACCGTAGACATAGGTGTCGAAAGATTCCTTCGTGTACACCCGGTCGGTGAGATCCATCCGCATTGACGTGAAGAACGGCTCAACGATGTCCTTCTGTATGTTGACCTCGCGCGCGGTGAGGGCGAATGCGTGAACGATGAGGTTCGTCGAATACCCCGTGGCCATCGCGGAATAGGTGTCCGCTTCAAGCTCGTCGAGATAGCGACCCGCTTGCGCGATTGTGAGTCCCGCTTCGACGGCGACGCCGTCAACGATCTCGTCCGCGAGTCGAACAAGTGCGTAAACATTGTCGATGTGTCGCATGGAATCTTTGTTCAAAATCCTCGACGCCATGCCGAACGACGTTGAATAACCCCGAATCACCAACGACGCCGATCTCTCGGCGACGCGGTTATACAGGGCGAGTCGAGTCATCGCGTAAACACGATTCGTGGGGTCTTTTCGCACAGCACTCTCTCAGGATAGCCTGAGTAGTAATGAGCGCTGCAGAAGAATTGGTCGTCCTCCTCGCCGAGGACGGTTCCCCCATTGGTACGGCGTTGAAGGCGACCGTGCACACGATGGACACTCCCCTGCACCTCGCCTTTTCGTGCCATGTGACAAACGCCGCGGGCGAGATTCTCATTACTCGTCGAGCGCTGTCGAAATTGACGTGGCCGGGCGTCTGGACGAATTCGTTCTGCGGCCACCCTGGCCCTGACGAATCGATGGATGACGCGATTCGCCGACGCGCGGAGCAAGAATTGGGCATCACCGTTCGAGATATTCGTCCCGCACTTCCCGATTTTCGATATCGAGCCGTGGATGCGTCGGGCATCGTCGAAAACGAGATTTGCCCCGTGTTCGCCGCCACAATCGTCGGTGAACCGAACCCGTCACCCGCCGAAGTCGCCGAGTGGCGGTGGGTGAAACCCGAAAACCTGCGGGCCGCAATCGAGGGCGCGCCGTTCGCGTTCAGCCCGTGGCTCGTATGGCAACACGAACAACTGGTCGAATCACACCTCGACTAAAGTGCGGTCTTGTGGAAGTTCTTCCACGACCTCGAAGCCGTGGGGCCACGCTGTCCCTGATAGCGGCTTCCGTACTTGTCGCTGCCGTACGGGTGTTCGCTCGGTGAGGTGAGGCGGAAGAAACACAGCTGACCGATCTTCATCCCCGGCCACAACTTGATCGGCAGCGTCGCGACGTTGCTCAGTTCAAGCGTGACGTGTCCGCTGAAACCGGGGTCGACGAATCCGGCGGTCGAGTGCGTCAGGAGTCCCAGTCGCCCAAGTGACGATTTCCCCTCGAGACGTGCAGCAATATCGTCGGGAAGAGTGACGAGTTCAAATGTCGATCCGAGCACAAATTCACCGGGGTGCAGGATGAACGGCTCGTCGGGGGCCACCTCGACTCCCCGGGTCAGGTCGGGCTGTTCCTCGGCGGGATCAATGAACGGATACTTGTGGTTGTCGAACAGTCGAAAGAACTTGTCGAGTCGAACGTCGATGCTGGACGGCTGAATCATCCCCATATCGAGCGGGTCCAACTGAACCCGTCCCGATTCGATTTCGGCACGAATATCGCGGTCACTGAGAAGCATGGAACGAGCCTATCGTTTTGTCGTTCTCAACCGGCTTTGGCGAGCCTGGCCGAGATCAGTCGGTTGAGTGAGATGTTGTTCTCTGCTGCCTCGGTGGCAAGTCGTTGATGCAATTCGGGTGGAATTCGGAGCATAAGTTTCCCCGAGAAATCCCGCTCAGCTAATGGCGTCGGTGGTGACTCTCCGCCCTCAATCATTTCCACCACGATGTCAGCAACGATTCGTTTGATGCCCTCAAACGCGTCGCGTTCACTTTCGTCAAGCCACGCCAGCGACGGGAACTCGGCAACCGTGCCCACGAATTCAGAATCACGCGCACTCCATTGCACGCTGTATTTGTAATGAGTCGGATCAATCAAGAGAACTATCCCTTTCCACTTTGTCTATAAGCACGAGCAGTTGGCGGACCTGATATCCCTTTGCCGATTTGCCCCGCGATTGAATCACAATGCGCGGGTCCTCGGGCATTCCAGTTCTAAAAATTATGTGTGAACCTCCGTGGTGGTGCGGTGCCCCGAAAAAATATCTGCAAACAGCCAGCAACTCGACAAATTCTGCGTTTTCGGGATTGTTCCGCAGATTACGGAGTGATTTTTCGATCTTCGTCACCGCGGAACGATATCAATAATGATATTACTTTTCATCGATTTTCAACAGATTTCGGTATTCGGGCCGAGTTTGATGTCGGTGGTCGGCTATATCCTTAGCGACCTTCCGCCAACCACGGAAGTGGACGGAGAACACATGGAGATCACGATGGACGACGCGGTGACGAGTTTCATCAAGCGAACCCAGGGATCATCCATCATCGTGACGGGCTGGGTCGTGGTCGCCTCCACGGCCGAAGGGGCGATCAAGGGCGAGCCGCTCGGATTCACGATGTTGGGAAGCGCCGGGCTCGCCGAGCACGTCAAACTGGGGCTTCTCATGTCGGCGGTGAATGTGCTCGAAGGCGAGCAGCTTCGCGAGCGACTCGGGCTGCCGAAGCCGCCTGAGCCGCCGCCTTTTTAACAGTTATTCGAGGAACGCGTTGACCTGCGCAGTGCGCATGAAGTCAACAACACGACGATCGACCTGAATGTCGGTTGGCTGCAGTGTTCGCGAGAGGAAAACACCGTCGAGTGTTCGAATACGCGAAAACGCGACGTAGGCCTGCCCGTTGGCGAAGGCGCCACGACCAAAATCGAGCACGGCGGCATCGAGCGTCTGTCCCTGTGATTTATGGATCGTCACCGCCCATGCGAGCCGCAGGGGAAACTGTGCGAACGTCGCCATGACGTCGGCCTCGACCTTGTTTTCGTCGGGGTCGTAGGTGTACTGAATTTTCTCCCACTGGACAGGTTGGACCTCAACCGAGTTCCGTGGGTCAGTATCCAGCGCGACGTGGACCGCACCATCCACCTTGACCACGGTGCCGACGGAACCGTTCACCCACCGGCTTCCGTCGGTGGCCGAATCATTGCGCAAGAACATCACCCGTGCGCCGGGTTTGAGTTCCAGTTCTTCCTCGGCGGGAAGCTGACCGCCGAAATCTCCGTCAATAATCGCGCGGGCGATTTTGACTTTCCCCGGCAATTCTTTGAGCGCTTTCGCGTTAATACCGTTTGCGCTCGCGTTTGTCGTCGCGAGAGTCACGGTTCCCTCGGGAATCGGGCGGCGAGCGCCGATGTCGTTGAGCACAGCGCCATCCGCTGATGTCATCGCGCCGTTTCGCATGCGATCGAGGATGTCCCGAAAGTCGGCCTCGTCCTGTCGTTGAACGTCCGTGAGTTCCACCACTCGTGGATCGGTTTCGCCCCACACCTTCGAATCGAAAAACCACGGTGACCGATAGTTGTCCATGAGGTACTGCTTCTCGGGCCCCTCTTTGAGTACAGGGGGCAGTTGATATGGATCACCGAACATGACGACCTGGACGCCGCCGAACGGTTCGGTCTTTCGGCCACGAGTTGCCCGAAGTCGGCGATCGAGAGCGTCGAGCAGGTCGCATCGAACCATGGATATCTCGTCGATGACAACAGTGTCGATTCGCCGAAGTAGCACGCGGGCGTCGTCCGAAAGTGGGTAGAACTTGGTGTGGTCGGTGACGAGCCCGATTGGTAAGCGAAACAGTGAATGAATCGTCTGACCACCGACCGTCAAGGCGGCGACCCCGGTCGGGGCAGCGATCACCAACGATTTCGACGTGCGAGCGACGAATTCCTGAAGCAACGTGGATTTTCCGGTACCGGCGCGACCCGTCACGAAAACGTGTTCGCGAGTTCCTTCGATGATGTCCATCACGCGCGATTGCTCGGGCGTGAGTTCAAACACGGGCACGGCCTTTCGTCGGGTTCTCCAGAGTACCTGCCGTCACCGCCACGGCGGGGAGGCGTGGCGTAACTGTTGGCAAATAACTCGGGGAGTTTTCCGCGAGCGCTTAACCCTGGCTGTAAATCGCGTACAGCGTGATGATGCCGGGACCAGCGTCCGGGAGCGTTGTTCCGGAACCCGCCCAATACATCGTTCCCGTGCCATCGGGGGTGGTGCACCAGCCTCCGAAATATGCCGCGCCGCCCGCGTCAAAGATAGGTCCTCCGCCAAAGAAATCGTCTCCGGGGATGACGTCTCCTGCGGACGCGTCGTCGGGGATTGTTGGCAAGTTGATGACCTCACCGACGATGGCGGTCGACGAAGGGCCGATGTAGATTGTCCCGTCGTCCGCATAGTTCCATGAGAATCGATAGAGGGCTTGGTCGGTCACACTAAATCGGACAACAACCTTGCGAACCGAGGAATCCTGGCTCGTTGTCGTCACGCTGCGGATCACGGTGTCGGCGGCGGAATCAAGGTGACTATTGACGAAGTCACATGCCTTCCGAGCACGGGCAACGGCCAACTTCTTGATGAGTCCAGTGGGTTTGTGGAGGTAGTTGTAGCCGGCGTAGCCGGTGCACGTCATCGAGACCACCGCCGGATGAGCGTTGACGTATTTCAACAGTGCTCGCTTTTGTGACGGGACCAACGAACTCTTCATCGTTTCGAATCCGGAGGCAACGACGCTGTGCGTGTAAATGGTTGGAGCGGTTGCCTCTGCGCGATCCGTGGCGCCAATCGTTGACGGGACGGCGACCGTGAGAATAAGTGCGAAAAGGCCTGCGGCCGATGCGGCTCGCAATCTCCACGAAATTTTCATGACACCACTATGTCACACCATGCTGAAATGGTTTCACCCGCGTGGACGGTTGCGCTTTCTGTTCTGTAACCCTTCGAGCATCGCGTTGTATTCCTCGAGCTCTGCGTCGCCATCGCGCGCGGCCTGTCGATCCGATCGCTTCGCTTCGCGCTCATCGGAACGAATCCACGACAAGACGACCATCCCCGACAGGATGAGGGTCGGGAGTTCCCCGATTCCCCAGGCGATGGCGCCACCCACTTGTTGATCGATCAGTGGTGAATCGCCCCAGGTTCGACCCATTGCGCCGAACCATTCCGGTAACAGCAACCCTTTTCCCGTCATGAGCGAAAGCCCAAAGAACGCGTGGAAACCCATCGTCGCCATGAGCAGAATCATTCGAAGTGGATACGAGGTCCGATGGGGTGACGGGTCGACACCGATGAGCGCCTGAACGAACAGATAGCCGGACAGCAGGAAGTGCAGGATCATCCACTCGTGGCCGAGGTGAGTGGTTGAAGCCCACGACAAGAGCGGGGAGTAATAGAACACCATGAGTGACATCGCAAACACAATGGTTGACACCAGAGGATGGCCGACGAATCCGATCCACCTCGACTGGACAATTCCGAGGAACCACTCGCGCATCCCGCGAGAACCATCGTGGCGCACTTCAATCGCGCGGGCCACGAGTGTCACGGGGGCGGCGAGGACGATTCCGACCGGGATGAGCATCGTGAGCAGCATGTGTTCGATCATGTGCGCACTGAAGAGGAATTCACCGTACACGGAGACCCCACCACTTGTCGCGTAGACGAGCACCATCATCGCGCCGATCAAGTTGATGGTGCGGTGAACCGGCCACGAATCGCCGCGGCGGCGCAATCGCACAACGCCCCACACGTAGAAGGCGGTGGTGAACAGGGCGAACATTCCCCACAGAAGGTCGAGGTTCCAGGACGTGAACGCTGTCAGCCAGGTCCACGGTTCCGGAAGCACGCGCCCCGTGAGGATTTCGGCTGGGGTCATCGGGCCGGTCAGCGTTTGCTCAATCGGCGGCGCGGTTCGTGCCAATCCCGTTGCCAACCCGACGATGAATCCCAGAATCGCGGTCTCGAGAGCGGCGAAACCGATGATGCCCTTCACCGAATCGAGGTGGGGGATGATGTTTCGCCTCCACCGAACACCGAGGAGCGCGAGGATGATTGTGCCCACTGCCTTGAGAAGCACCAGGATTCCGTACTCCGTCACAAGGTTGGCGAGCGACCCGAGGCGAATGATTGCGCTCGCCACACCCGTGATGACAACGACGCTGATGGATAAGAGCGCGATGGACGAGTACCGGCGAAGGGTATCGGCACGGTGTGCACCCGCGACCATCGCGATGATGCTCGCGACGAGGCCGCCCGTCCACAGTGAAACGAAAACGATGTGCATGACCAGAGCGTTGATCGCGATGCCGTGGTTGGCCGTCGCACCGGAATGACTCATTTCCGCGAAGGGCCACGCCGTGGCGATGGCGCCCAGAAATGCCGCGGCGAACCAAAAGAATCGGCGGGCGAGGGCAACGGTTGTGGTTGCAATTACCGCAAGCCCAAGAGCGGTGAGCAGTAACCGGCCGAGGTCTGTTCCCGTTGCGAAGAACCCGAAGTTCACGTCGAACCCGTTGTCGAACGAGATCGGTGTTCCGACGACCGTGAAATAGGTGAACACCACATAGAGCGCGAGAGCGAACGTCCAGACGATCCCTGCACCGACCACGACCGAACGCACGCGTTCCGCTGCGGAACCAGGAGGAAGTACGAAGAGGATGACACCGAGGCCGCCGATGACGAGACCGCCCGCGAGTGACACCACCATTTTCAACAGCGGAGTTCCCCAACGAACGATGTCGCCCGCGTCACCGAGCGCACTCGCGTGGCTTGCCCCGCCCAACTCCATCGCGAACCACAGTCCGGCAATACCCGCGACAACCAGCGCGAGTGAAATGAGAAGGCGCTGACGGTTCACCGTTTGAGCCTACCGAGCGCCACCCGACAACGAGAAAGGGACGGGGTTTCCCCCGTCCCTTTCTGAAAGCGAAAACTACTTGACAGCAGCCTTGAGCTTCGAACCAGCCGAAACCTTGACGCTCTTGGACGCCGCGATCTGGATGGTTGCACCCGTCTGGGGGTTACGTCCCTGACGAGCAGCACGGTTGGTGCGGTCGAATGCGACCCAACCGGGGATGGTGACCTTGTTACCCTTGGCAACTTCGCCGGCAACAGTGGTGAAAAGAGCGTCAAGCACAGCGTTAACGCCGGTCTGGCTCTGTCCGGTGTGTGCGGCGATTGCCGCAACGAGC
The DNA here is from genome assembly GCA_947452355.1 of Microbacteriaceae bacterium. Classification (GTDB taxonomy): domain Bacteria; phylum Actinomycetota; class Actinomycetes; order Actinomycetales; family Microbacteriaceae; genus MWH-TA3. Next base: position 8,419 of record CANGCU010000008.1, read on the forward strand.
TCGGATCGGTTCATTCGAGTCCTCCTGAGACTTTGTTGATGAAGTACTAATCCTTGAGTTTCCCCAAGTTTTAGCGCTTTCAGACTACCAAGAAGACTTCTTTACGCCTGGTAATTCGCCTCGGTGCGCCATTTCGCGAAAACGGACACGCGAGATGCCGAATTTCGAGAGAAAACCGCGGGGACGGCCGTCGATTGCGTCGCGTCCGCGGACGCGAACCGGCGACGCGTTGCGTGGCAGCTTCTGAAGTCCGAGACGCGCGGCCTCGCGAGATTCGGCGGTTCCGTTGGGGTCAACGAGCGCCTTCTTGAGCTCGAGGCGCTTGGTCGCATAGCGCGCCACAATCACCTTGCGCTGTTCGTTACGAGCAATCTTGCTTTTCTTCGCCATGGTTAGCGCTCCTCGCGGAATTCAACGTGCTTGCGGACAACCGGGTCGTACTTCTTCAGTACGAGGCGGTCGGGGTCGTTACGACGGTTCTTGCGGGTGACATACGTGTAACCCGTTCCCGCCGTGGATCGCATCTTGATGATGGGGCGAATGTCTTGTGCTTTCTTAGCCATTAGAACTTCACCCCGCGAGCGATGAGGTCGCGCATGACGGCGTCAATTCCGCGTGCGTCGATGGTCTTGATGCCCTTAGCCGAGAGGGTCAGGGTGACCTTACGTCCGAGTGACGGCACGTAGTAGGTCTTCTTCTGGATGTTCGGGTCGAAACGACGCTTGGTGCGTCGGTGCGAGTGCGAAATGCTGTGTCCGAAACCAGGAGTGGCTCCGGTCACCTGGCACACTGCTGCCATGGTTTTCTCCTTGTAGTTACCGTGAGGAACGAACCTCACCCAAGATCACTTGTCTGCAACCGTTTCGGTGAAACAGTCACGGTGTGCACGCGTTAACGCGCAACCTCTCAAGGGTACGCGATGATTCCCCGCGACGCAACGTGAGCTAGTGCTCGTGATCGCTGTGGTCGAGCGGGTCGTGCGGATCGATGCCATGTTCTTCGTCGATTTCCTCGTGAATCTGGCGTCGAAGTTTCGGCAGAATCATGCGCTTGAACACGATTCCCCACAACAACCACACAACAATTCCGTCGAACACGACGGTAAAGATAAGTTCAGCGATGATGTGGTTCGGGTCAAGCGCGATGTCGTACCAGGTCTCGGTCGCGAAAATCATGCGTATCTCCTAGTCCAACAACATGGCGGGCTCTTCGATAATGCTCGCAATATCCGCCAGGAATCGGCTCGCGACATCACCGTCAACGACTCGGTGATCAAATGACGCACCGATTGTCGTGACAAATCGGGGTTCGATTCGGCCGTCGACGACCCACGGCTTCTGCTTGATCGCGCCGAGTACAACGATGCTGACCTCGCCGGGGTTGATGATCGGGGTGCCCGTGTCGACGCCAAAGGAACCCAGGTTCGTGATGGTGATTGTTCCGTTCGACATGTCGTCGATCGTTGTTTTTCCATCCCGTGCCGTGATGGTGAGGTTTTCGAGCCCGAGCGCAAGTTGCTTCATGTTGAGCGTGTGCGCTTCCTTCACGTTCGGGACGATCAATCCACGCGGGGTTGCCGCGGCGATCCCCAGGTTCACGTAGTGGTGAATGATGATGTCTTTGTCCGTCCACGACGAGTTGACGGTGGGGTTTCGTTGGACCGCCCAAATGACTGCGCGTGCCATGACGAGCAGCGGCGAGACGCGAATCCCTTGGAAGTCGGGCGACGCCTTGAGCCGCTTGACGAAGTCCATCGTGCGGGTGGCATCGACGTCGACAAAGACGGAAACGTGCGGGGCTTCGAATTTCGACTTAACCATCGCGGCGGCAATCGCTTTACGCACACCCTTGACCGGGACGTATTCCTCGCGCTCGCTCGGCCACTCCGGCGTTTCGACGTTCCGGAAGACGGTCACGACCTGCGATTGACGAACGACGTCGTCGCGGGTCACTTCGCCGTTCGACCCTGTTGCGGGAACTTTCTGAATGTCGACGCCGAGTTCCTTAGCCAATTTGCGGACGGGTGGCTTGGCGAGAACTGGTGTCGCACCCGCCGCGGGTGGGTAAACGATAGGAGCGTCCGCCACCGGTGATGCATCGGCGACAGGCGTCGGCGTCGCCGTTCGCGAGCCGCGACGAGAGGTCACGTGACCAGAACTTCCGTAACCAACCAAGACGGGCTCCGGTGCCGGTTCGGCCGCGGCTTTAGATTTGGCGGCCGGTTTCTCTGGAACGGGCGCAGCCTCGGGGACCGGATGCAACGGCGCGGGTACACCATCGGCCGAATCGACCTGAATGATCGGGGTGCCGACGGGAACCGTGTCCCCTTCGCCGGCGAGCAGAGCAACGATGGTTCCCGCGAACGGGCTCGGCAATTCGACCAGTGACTTCGCGGTTTCGATCTCGACGAGGATGTCGTTGACCGCAACGGTGTCGCCCTTCTTCACCCGCCACTGGACGATTTCGGCCTCGGTGAGACCTTCACCGACGTCGGGAAGTGGAAAATCTACAACAGCCACGATTAGTAACCTCTCGCTCGATCAACCGCATCCAAAATACGGTCAACGTCGGGCAAATACACGCCTTCGAGGTTGGCGGGCGGGAATGGGACGTCGAATCCGCTCACGCGCAAAACCGGTGATTCCAGGTGAAAGAAGGCGCGTTCCGCAACCGTTGCGGCAATTTCCGAGCCAACCGACGCGTTGCCCGGTGCCTCCTGTGCAACGACGAGGCGTCCGGTTTTCGCGACGGACGCAATGATCGGGTCGTAATCAACGGGCGACAACGAACGAAGGTCGATCACTTCAAGGCTGATGCCTTCGCCCTTCGCGACCTCGGCGGCATCGAGAAGCATGGCGACCATCGCGCCGTGTCCAACGACGGTAACGTCCGTTCCCGTTCGAACGACGCGGGACTGGTGCATCGGGGCGGGCGGGCCATCGAGCTCGACGTCACCCTTCGGCCAATAGCGCGCTTTCGGCTCGAGGAAAATGACGGGATCATTGGACTGAATCGCCTGTTGAATCATGTGGTAACCGTCGTTGGGCGTCGCCGGCGACAGGACTCGCAGCCCCGCGGTGTGGGCGAAATAGGCTTCCGGGCTTTCCTGGTGGTGTTCGACCGCACCGATGTGCCCGCCGTAGGGGATTCGGATGACGACGGGGAAAGATTGGGTCCCCTGGTGACGAGACGTCTGTTTCGCCAACTGCGACATGATCTGGTCAAAAGCGGGAAACACAAACCCGTCAAACTGAATTTCACAGACGGGGCGGTAGCCGCGCATCGCAAGTCCGATAGCGGTGCCGACGATTCCGGATTCCGCCAACGGCGTATCGAGTACGCGGTTTTCACCGAATTCGTTTTTGAGACCCTCGGTCACGCGGAAAACCCCGCCGAGCGTTCCGATGTCCTCGCCCATGAGGAGGACGCGGTCGTCTTCACGCATGGCACGTTGCAGTCCCAGGTTGATGGCCTTCGCCATTGATAGGTTCTCGGTCATCGGTCACCCCCGAATGACTTTTCGTATTCGGCGAGCCATGCCTTCTGTGCGGAAACCAGCGGGTGGTCATCGGTGTAGACGTGGTCGAACATGACGTCCGTGCTGGGCGGTGCGAGTTCGAAAATGCGTTTACGAATGTCGGCGGCGAGGTCGTCGCCCTCCGCTTTCACGCTCGTAAAGAACGATTCTTTTTCACCCTTCGCTCGCAAGAACTTCTCGAAACGTGTGATCGGGTCGCGTTCCTTCCAGTAATCCTCTTCGGACTGCTCACGGTACTTCGATGGGTCATCACTCGTGGTGTGCGCGCCGAGTCGATAGGTCTGCGCTTCGATGAATCGAGGGCCTTTTCCGGCCCGAGCGTCGTCCATCGCGACACGGGTCACCGCGTACGAGATGAGGACGTCGTTGCCGTCAATCTGGTGTGATTCGATTCCGAATCCTTCACCGCGCTTGTACAACGGGCTTCGCGATTGACGGATAACCGGTACCGAGATGGCGTACTGGTTGTTCTGCAGGAAAAACACGATGGGCGCTTCATAAGACTGTGCGAAGACGAGAGCCTCGTTGACGTCGCCCTCGCTGGTCGAGCCGTCGCCGAAATAGACAATCGTTGCTTCATCCTGAGCGGGCTTGCCCGTTCCCGATTTTCCATCCATCGCGATTCCCATCGCGTAACCAACCGCGTGAAGGGTTTGCGTTCCCAAAACCAGCGTGTACAAACGGAACTTGGACTCATTCGGGTCCCAACCGCCGTTCGTTTGCCCACGCAGCAGCGCCAGGATTGCGACGGGGTCAATTCCCCGGATTCGAGCAATCGCGTGCTCACGATACGCGGGAAAAATGGTGTCCTGTTCGCGGGTCGCGAAGGCGGACCCCACCTGAGCGGCTTCTTGGCCAATGCTGGGAATCCACAGCGCGAGTTGACCCTGGCGTTGCAGGTTTCCCGATTCGATGTCGAATCGTCGTGTCACAACCATCTCGCGATAGAAGTTCTGAAGCTGTGCGTCGGACAATTTATCAACGAGCGCGCGGTATTCGGCGGTCCGATCGCTTTCGACAAGTGTCCCGTCGATCGACAGCAGTTGAAGTGTTGCCTCGGTATACGGCATGAATACAGACTAGCCGTTTGCGACTTAGTGGCGCATGTCGGCGGCAATAATCCGGGCCGTTGCCGCAAGAAACGGTTCAACGGATTCGGGTTCCGCGATTGTCACGCGAATGCCGTCTCCCGGGAACACGCGCGCAATGATGCCGCCTTCTTCGAGAATTTCGGCGGCATTGTCGGTGTCTTCCGCGGTGGGGAGCCACACGAAATTCCCGTGCGGTTTCGGCGTTGTCCACCCCTGATCAATGAGGCGCGTCCACACGGCATCTCGGCGATCACAGATTTCCTTCACCAGCGCCATCGCCTCGTCCTTGTGAGCAAGAACCGCGAGCGCCGCGTGCTGCGCTTGTTCCGTCACCACCATCGGGATTGCCGTCGATGTCGCCGCCTGGAAAATGTTCCACGGGCCGATGCCGTAACCGATGCGGAGCCCCGCAAGGCCGAACGCTTTGCTGAAGGTGCGCAAAATGACGAGATTTGAATATTGCCCTTTGACGTTTTTTCCGCAAACAACGTCGGGGTCGTGCGAGAACTCGGCATAGGCCTCGTCGAGAATGACGAGAACGGTTTCGGGAACACGCGACATCAGGTCGTGAAATTCGTCTGAAGTGATTCCGGTGCCCGTTGGATTGTTGGGAGTACACAACAGGATCGCGCGAGTACGGGGGGTGACCGCGGCAATCATCGATTCGAGGTCGTGACGGTGATCGGGTGTGTTGGGAATCCGAATGCAGTCGGCCCCCGCGACGGTCGAAATCCAGGGATATGCTTCGAATGCCCGCCACGCGAAAATGACGTTGTCCCCGGGGCCGGCGACCGCCTGAATCAGTTGGTACAGAATGGATACCGATCCTGCGCCGACGATTACCTCGTCCGTGTCGCACCCCCACTCGCGCGCGAGCGCGTCACGCAAAACTCGCGATGTCGACTCGGGGTAGCGACCGACGTTTGCTTCGACGATGGCTTCTGTGACCCACGCGGGAGTCGGGAACGGATTCTCATTCGATGAAAGTTTGAACGCGTCCGCGGGAGCGGGTCTTCCCTGTTTGTAGGCGGGCAACGAGAGAATTTCGGGGCGGATGACCACTGTGCTCTCGTGCTCGTAAAGGTTCACCGTTTTAGCCTAAGACACACCGAGAGACGTAGGCTTTACCCATGGCACGTTTGATTCTCGGTCTTCTCATCAATACCGCCGCGCTCTGGGTGGCGGATTGGTTCGTTGAGGGCATTCACCTTGTCCCGTTCGGTGCGGGCGAACCAAACCTCGTTCTGTCGTACATCGCGGTCGCTGCGGTGTTCGGGATTGTCAACGCGGTGATCGGTAATTTCATCAGAATCGTTGCGTTCCCGCTATACCTGCTGACGCTTGGTCTCGTCGCGATTGTCGTCAACGCCGGGCTCTTGATGCTCGTGTCCGCGGCAACGCCCTACATGGGGTTCGGTCTCGTCATTGATGATTTCTCGTGGGGTGTCATCGGTGCGCTCGCGATGTCGCTGTGCAACTGGCTCATCGGGATTGTGTTGCGGCCGTTCATGAGCCCCGTCGGCGTCACTCGCTAGTCGTCGCCCGAAACCACATCGCGGTGCCCGGACCGTCACGGTAAAGGTGTCGTTCAAGCTGTCCGAGTGACGGGTCCCCCATCCGATCGATTCGAACGACGGATTGGCGGTACACGTCGGTTCGGTGCGCGTCAACACCCACGACTCGAGGTTCCGGGTGCACAACCCAGGTGGTGCCGGTTGTTCCGCGGATTTCGCCACCGAGCGCGGGAACCGGGTCCTCGGGGTGAGCCACCTGAACTATCGGGATTCCCGTCACCTGGGGCACGAGTCCCGCCGGCGCACCGATCGTGAAGATTGCATCGATCCGATAGCGGTGCGATTCCGCGAGTGCCAGCGCAATCGCGCCGCCCTGAGAGTGTCCGGTAATCACGATTGGGGTGGACCCCGTGATTCCCGCTTCGCGAAAGACCGCCTCGGTTGCCGCGACCGAGCGCGACCGACCTGTCGCCCACAGTTCCGTGTTCGCTCCGGCCCACCACGGATCGTCTGGTCCGTGCGTGAAATCGGTCCCCGCGAGATACACCTCGAACCGTGGACCGCCTTCGGTCTCGAATCGTTCAATGCGCACCCGACTCGTACCGCTGGGTACGCGCGCGACTCGATCGGCGAAAGTGGCTGGCGCGTGCTCGATTGCCGTCGTCGAAGTACACACGACCGGCACGAATTGGTCGCTGGAGTTGACGCGCGCGGTGTGCTCGATTGCCCATTCGGTGAATGTTCGAACAAGGGGCCACGGCGCGCCCGTTGACACGGTTGCGCGCGCATTTTCTGCCGGCTCGATCGTGGCGATGACACCCCCGAGGTCATCCCGCACATTCTCGACGTCGCCAATCAAGGATTCGAGTTCGGCGGATATCCCGACCCGCTCGATATCCATGGGCAGAAACACCGACTGCTCGAGGGCGGAGGCCGCCCGATAAAGATTCGTCAACACCTGGTCCAGGTCGTGAACTCTCCACAACAACGCGTCGAGGGTGTATCGAAAAGTGCTGGGTGTGACCGATATCGGGGGGATCATCCGAGCGCATGGATTCGCACAATCACGCCAATCAGTCGTTCACGAAAGCGCCCGAGCACAAGTGCATACGCATCGTGGGCTGGGCCGAACCATCCGCCACGAGAGATTGAGCGTTCGATGTCGACCAGTGCGCTATCCGCGAACGCCGAAAGTTGAGAAACATCAGACAGGAGCACTCGTTCACTGTGGACTAAACACCCGGCGGCGGTGACTCGTTCACGGCGAATTGTGCAGGGCGATGCGAACCAACGTCGTGGGGAGAAAACTGCGAGAATAGTCATATGGCCCTTTCCCCCCAACCGCTGAGCCCGCTCGACGGCCGCTACCACGCAGCGGTTGCAGAAATTGGGCAACATCTTTCGGAAGCGGGGCTTAACCGAGCGCGGGTTCACGTCGAAATCGAATGGTTGATCCGGCTCGCGGACGAAGGGCTTTTCGGTGTCGCGCTGTCGGCTGATGAACGCCGTGAGCTGCGCGGTGTCGCGTCGTCATTTGGCGATTCGGACGTCGCTCGAATCGCGGAACTCGAAGCGACCACCCGCCATGATGTCAAGGCGGTTGAATACCTGGTCCGTGTACATCTGGATCGATTGGGGCTCTCTCGAATCGCCGAGTTGACTCACTTTGCCTGCACGAGCGAAGACATCAACAATCTCTCCTACGGAATTACCCTCGGCGCAGCTGTGCGCGAGGTGTGGCGACCAGCAATGGCGAGCGTTCTTGATGCACTCACATCACTGGCGAAGGCACACCGCGACACCCCCATGCTGTCGCGGACGCACGGCCAAGCAGCCACTCCGACCACATTCGGCAAGGAAATCGCCGTGTTTGTTCATCGATTGAGCCGTGTGCTCGCGGATGTCGACGCGGTACAGCTTTCGGGCAAATTCTCCGGGGCAACCGGAACGTTCTCGGCACACGTGGCCGCGGCGCCCGACGTTGATTGGGATCGCATCTCACGCGAATTTGTGGAATCACTTGGGCTCGATTGGAACCCCCTGACAACGCAAATTGAGTCCCACGATTCTCAAGCGGCTTTGCTCAGCCGAATCGGTCAT
>CANGCU010000009.1 GCA_947452355.1 Microbacteriaceae bacterium
CTCGAAGCGCTCATCACGTTCCAGACGATGGTCTGTGACCTCACCGGTATGGGCACCGCGAACGCGGGCATGCTGGACGAGGCGTCCGCTGCCGCCGAGGCCATGTTGATGGCTCGCCGCGTCTCGGGCAGCGAATCGACCGTCTTCCTTGTTGACGTTGACGCGTTCCCGCAAACACGGGCCGTTCTCGAGACCCGTGCCGAGCCCATCGGCGTCACCCTGAAGTTCGTTGACTTCACTGGGGGCGAAGCCGCCACCGCTGTTGCCGATGGCGCGTTCGGTGCGTTGATTCAATACCCGGGATCGTCTGGGCGAATCCGTGACATTTCGGCCGACATCGTCGCAGTCAAGGGCGTTGGCGGAGTTGCGGTGGTCGCAAGTGACCTGCTCGCACTCGCGCTTCTCGTGTCACCTGGTTCACAGGGTGCCGACATCGTGATCGGCTCATCACAGCGATTCGGGGTTCCACTCGGTTTCGGTGGCCCGCACTCGGCGTTCTTCGCGGTGGCCGAAGGGCTCGAACGACAAATGCCCGGTCGCCTCATCGGTGTTTCGCGCGACGCTGACGGTCGTCCCGCGTATCGCCTCACACTGCAGGCCCGCGAACAGCACATCCGTCGGGAAAAGGCCACGTCCAACATTTGCACCGCGCAGGTCTTGCTCGCGGTTCTCGCCGCGATGTATGCCGTGTACCACGGTCCGGTTGGACTTCGCCAGATTGCGGCCAACGTAGCAGAGCGCGCGCAACGGTTCGCTCGCCGTGCCGCACTGGCAGGTCACGACATCGTGCACGCGGAATTCTTCGACACCGTGCAGGTTCGGGTTCCAGGAAAGGCGCACTCTCTGACCGCCGCTGCTCACGCCGCTGGCCTCCTCATTCACGCCGTCGACGCAGACATCGTTCAACTCAGTTTTGACGAGCTCTCGACGGGCTTTGCAACAGGCATTCTCGCTGGCGGCGACGATGTGCTCATCGACCCCATCTTTGGTCTCGCGCCCGAGCCGCTTCCGACCGACATCGCAACACTGGCCGACTCAGCGATACCGTCGTCGCTCGTGCGTTCGGACGCCATTCTGAGTCACCCGGTGTTCAACTCGCATCACAGCGAGACGGCGATGATGAGATTCCTCAAGCGTCTTGCCGACAAGGACTTCGCGCTCGATCGCGGCATGATTCCGCTGGGGTCCTGCACGATGAAGCTCAACGCGGCGACCGAAATGGAAGCGGTGACCTGGCGCGAATTCGGCGGGGTCCACCCGTTCGCTCCGACCGCCGACGTCGGCGGCTATCTCTTGCTCATCTCGCAACTCGAAGAATGGCTCACGGAACTCACGGGTTACGACACCATCAGCCTCCAGCCCAACGCGGGAAGCCAAGGCGAACTCGCCGGCTTGCTCGCGATTCGCGGTTATCACCTGTCACGCGGCGACACCCACCGCGACACCTGCCTTATTCCCTCCAGTGCGCACGGCACGAACGCCGCATCGGCGGTTCTCGCGGGAATGAAAGTTGTTGTCGTTGACTGTCGTGAGAACGGCGATGTCGACATCGATGATCTTCGCGCGAAAATCGCCGAGCACGGCGAACGACTGGCGGCCCTCATGGTCACCTATCCCTCCACTCACGGGGTCTACGAACACGGGATTCGCGACATCACCGCCGCGGTTCACGATGCCGGCGGTCAGGTCTATATCGATGGCGCTAACCTCAACGCTCTTCTCGGTTTTGCCCGTTACGGCGACATCGGTGGCGACGTGTCCCACCTGAACCTGCACAAGACGTTCGCTATTCCTCACGGCGGTGGCGGACCAGGGGTCGGGCCGGTAGCAGCAAAGGCTCACCTCGCGCCATTCCTTCCGGGCCACCCGATGGCACAGTCGACGGCGCACCCCGCCTTCGATTCAGTCACGGGCGGCGAAGGGCAGTACGTTCACTCCGGTGGACCTGTTGCTGCCGCGCCATACGGAAGTCCCAGCATCCTGCCGATTTCGTGGGCGTACGTTCGCATGATGGGGTCCGATGGCCTGCGCCAGGCGACAGCTGCCGCGGTGCTCTCGGCGAATTATGTCGCCGCGCGCCTTCGCGAGCATTTCCCCGTTTTATATGCGGGCGAGAACGGACTCGTGGCGCATGAATGCATCCTCGACCTTCGGCCGCTCACTGCGGAGACAGGTATCACGGTCGACGATGTTGCGAAACGCCTCGTCGACTACGGATTCCACGCCCCGACAATGTCGTTCCCCGTTGCGGGAACGCTCATGGTCGAGCCGACCGAAAGCGAAGACCTCGCAGAGCTCGATCGATTCATCGAAGCGATGATTGGAATCAAGCGTGAAGCGGACGCGGTCGCTGCCGGCGAATGGCCAGCAGAGGACAACCCGCTCGTCAATGCTCCGCACACCGCCGACTGCCTCATTTCGGGGGAGTGGAACCACGCGTATTCGCGCGAGGTTGCCGCCTACCCGTGGCACGCCGTCGCCGCGAACACGGTGTCGGGGTTATTTTCACGAGCGGACCACGTCAAGTACTGGCCACCCGTGCGCCGAGTGGATGGCGCGTACGGCGACCGGAACCTCGCGTGCGCCTGTCCCGACCCGTCCGCGTTTGCCGACTAGGCGAATACGCCGGGGAACAGGAGAACTGCAAGCGGGTATCCGACGAACGCGGTGGTGTCGATGATGACGTGCGCGATGATGAGAGGTGCGAGTCGGCGCTTCCACAAGTAGAGCCCTCCGAACACCAACCCCATCGCGATGTTTCCAGCGAATCCGCCGAACCCCTGATACAGGTGGTACGAACCGCGCAAGACGGCGGCGGCGACAACAATGACCCATGGCGACCACCCGATGGTTTTCAGCCGGTCGAAGAGGTACCCAACCACGACGACTTCTTCACCGATCCCCGCGCGAAGTGCCCACAGGATGAGCACGGGGACCGTCCACCAGTGTGCGTCGAGGGCGGTCGGAACAACGGTCACGCCGATGTTGAGTGCGCGAGCCGCGAGGTACACGCCGATCCCCGGAACGCCGATCAACGCAGCGAGCCCAAACCCAACCGCGATTTCGTGTCGCATCTTTCGCCACGAGAACCCTTCCGTCCAGCCGATGCCGATGGCACCAAGACGCGGTGCTGAGTCACGCCAGACGAGCCACAGAACAAGTGCGACCGGTGCGAGTCCCGACACGACACCGAGAAGTTGGTAGAGGAGGTCGAAGAGTTCCTGAGTCGCCAGCGGTCGGTTCAGCGTCGCGGTTTGTTGGCTCAGTGGCGTCGGTTGGCTAAGCCTGTCCGCTATTCCGACGATGGAATACAAAGCGGACATGCCGTAACTGAGGAGCAGTACGACAACGATTTCCCACTTTTGACGATTCATGGACGCCACCTTTCGTCATGGACAACGCTGTCAACATTACGTTTTGTAACCTAACTGTTTCATAACGCTCGACATTTTGCCGTTGAACGGCAATAGTCTGGGCTGTAGAACAGCACGGCTCGCATTTCACGCGGGGGTCAACCAACGTGCTTACAAGGAGGTAATCAGTGAAAACCAAGCGAATTCTCGCTTCGGTGGCCGCCCTCGGAGCGAGCGTTCTCGTTCTTTCCGGTTGCGCGCTTCCATATCAATCCGAGGTCATTACCGGCACGTCCATCACGGTCGGCTGGAATGACATCGCATCAGAGTTCAACTCGGCGTCGGCGAGCGGCAACAACGTTGCTAACGCAATCCCGGCGTACATCGCGAACTCTGGCTTCAACTACTACGACGCAACCCCTGCGCTCGTGAAGCAAGACACATTTGGTACCTACGAGAAGACGAGTGACTCGCCCCTCACGGTCAAGTACACCATCAACGACGCTGTGAAGTGGTCGGATGGCGTCGCCGTCGATGGTGCAGACATGCTTCTTGCATGGGTCGCCGGATTCGGGTACTTCAAGAACGCGGACGGGACTTACATGTTCCTTCACGCCGCACCTCGCGACGACTTGGCATCAACACTTCCGACCGTCAACGGCCGTACGCTTGAATTCTCTTACGACAAGGCTTACGTCGACTGGGAGATCAACTTCGGTGTTGGTGTTTCGGCACACGGAACGGTCATGATGGCTCACCCCGAGATCACGGACCCCGCCGAGGCGAAGGCCAAGTTTATCGAGGCCGTCACCAACAAGGATCTCGCGTGGCTCCAGCCTGTTGCTGACGCGTGGAACACCGGTTACCAGAAGACGGACGCCACCGCGGCCGAGACCGACCCGACGACCGGTTCGCTTAAGAACCTGTTCCTCTCGACCGGCCCCTACCGCGTTGAAGAGGTTGTCGCTGACGACCACGTCACGCTCGTCTCGAACCCGCTGTACACGTGGGGCCCTTCGCCCAAGTACGAGCGCATCACCATCCGTGAAATCGCTGACCCGACCGCCGCAGTTCAGGCCGTCGACAACGGTGACGTCCAGGTGGCATCGGGACAGCCCACGGCTGACCTTCTCGCCCTCGTCAAGGGACTCAAGAACGGTTCGTACACCGGTGGTGACGAGGCTGCTTTCGAGCACGTCGACCTCACCTTCAACAACGGTGGACCCTTCGACCCGGCAACGTATGACGGAGACGAGGCAAAGGCGCTCGCTGCTCGTGAAGCATTCTTGCTGACGATCCCGCGTGACCAGATCCTCGACACCATCATCAAGCCGTTGAACGAGAACGCAACCCTGCGTAACTCGCTCTTGACGATCGCTGGATCGCCTAACTACGACGCAATCACCGCGGCAAACGGTTCGGACTTCTACGCCGGAACCGACGCAGAGCGTGTTGCGAAGGCCAAGGGAATCCTTGCGGATGCCGGAATCTCGACGCCGATTGACGTCAAGTTCTGGTACCCCACCGGCAACGTTCGCCGCTCACAGGAACTCGAGCTCATCCAGGCGAACAGCCTCCAGGCCGGGTTCAACGTGATCGACGATTCAGAACCCAACTGGGAGTTCACCGACCCGACGCTCTACCCGATCAACCCACACGATGCTGTTATCTTCGCGTGGAGCTCGACGAGCCTCGCTATCACCGGTAACGACCAGCAGTACGGAACGGGCAAGCCGTCCAACTTCCAGGGCTACGCGAACACGTCAGTTGATGACAACCTCGCCGCTCTCGAGACGGAACTCGACCCGGCCAAGCAGGCTGAACTGCAGACCGCAGTTGAGTCGGCACTGTGGGGTGACGCAGCGTCGCTGCCGATCTTCCAGTTCCCGGGTCTGACCTGGTGGGACAACGGAACGACTGGCGTCGTCCCGAACCCGCTGTCGCCTAACTACTTCTGGAACTACTGGGAGTGGGCACCTGCAGCTGCAGCGCAGTAAGCAGGAAATCACTAAACGGCAAGGGTCGGGCGTGCAAACGCCCGGCCCTTCGCCGTTTTCCTGCGTCAACACCCACGAGGCCTCTCCGTGCGGTTAGGATGACGGTTAGGATTTGGCTCACAACAACGAGGTTGCAGGTAGGACTTAAATGCTCAGTTTTGTTTCGCGGCGATTGCTCGCAACGCTTGCTGTATTACTCGTTGCGTCGTTTGTCGTTTATATGCTCACGGCTTACTCCGGCGATCCGCTTGAGGACCTGCGTACGCAGAACGACCCTGCTTCCGTCGCCAAGCGCGCGACGCTGACAGAGAAACTTGACCTCGGCACCCCGCCGTTCTTCCGTTATTTCAAGTGGCTTGGAAGTGCCGCGAGTTGCGTCATCGGACAGTGCAATTTGGGTATTTCTGTTACCCGCGGCGACGAACCCGTCGCCCACGCGTTGGGGAACGCGATGCAATCAACGCTGTCACTCGTCCTTCTCGCGACCGTCCTCTCAATTTTGCTCGGTGTCGCTATCGGAATGACAACCGCGCTTCGCCAATACAGCGGATACGACTACACCGTGACATTCGCGGCATTCATCTTCTATTCGCTGCCGATCTTCTGGGTCGCCGTACTCCTCAAAGAATTCGGCGCGATTCGATTCAACGAATTCTTGGGTAATCCATCTATCCCATGGTGGATCGCGCTGTTAATCGGAATTGGGCTCGCGTTCGTCATCCAGGCAATTGTCGGTGGGCATTTGCGATTGCGCCTCCGGACCGCGGGTATTTCCCTTGTCCTGACAACCGCGATCCTGATCCTTCTCGACATCACCCAGTGGTTCCGTAGCCCGTCCATCGGAATCGTCGGGGTCGCGATTCTTGCAATCGGCCTCGGGGCACTCATGTTGTTTGTCACCTCCAACCTGACGAAACGGACCTTCCAGTTGTCCGTCGGTGCAACGGTCGTGGCGGTCATCGCGCTGTGGTACCCGCTTCAGTTCCTGTGGTTCTATTTCAACAATCCTCTGGCGATTCCGGTCGTGGCGATAATTATTGCGGGAATCGGTGTTCTGGCCGGGTTCTTCCTCGGCGGGGACGACCGTACCGAGGCAATGCGAGTCGCGGGCATCACCGGCGCTCTCGCCACAACGACTCTTGTCTTGGACCAAATGATTATGCGCTGGGGTGAATACGTGCAGCTCATCCCCCTTCGGTCGGGTGTCATCTCGACCATCGGCGCGAACACACCAACGCTCGCGAACAATCCCGACACGTGGCTAAGGATGCTTGATTCGTCGACGCACCTCATCCTCCCGACTGCGGCACTCATGATCATTTCCATTGCGGGATACACCCGGTACACCCGTTCGTCGCTGCTCGAGGTGCTGAACCAGGATTACGTTCGCACCGCGCGCGCGAAGGGACTCCCCGAGGCAACGGTGATCATGCGCCACGCATTCCGAAACACGCTGATTCCGATTGCCACGATTGTCGCGTTCGATTTCGGTGGCGTCATCGGTGGAGCCATCATCACCGAGCGCGTGTTCGCCTGGCAGGGCATGGGTGCACTATTCAACCAGGGTCTGTACCACGTAGACGTAAACCTCGTCATGGGCGTATTCCTCGTGACGGGTGTGGCGGCGGTTTTCTTCAACATTCTCGCCGACCTCGCGTATTCCGCACTCGACCCCCGCATTCGAATCACGGAGAGCTAAGCGATGGCACGCAACAAATCGACTCCACCTCGCACGGAACAGCTTGCGCTGTCTGAGCTCACCATCGAACAGCGGCAGATCGAGGGCCTCAGCCTCTCGACACTGGTCCGACGCCGTTTCTTCCAGCACAAGGCCGCTGTGACGAGCATGATCATCCTGGGGATAATCATCGTGTTGGCATTCACCTCGGTGGGAACCATCATCGGCGGTAGTGGCCGACTAGCCGCTGACACCACGTCAGGCCAAATCATCCTCGACGGCATGCGCATCACGGGGTGGTGGCCGTTCGACTGGTATCACAACTACCCAATCACGACGGTCGGCGGCGTCCCTTCGTGGGAGCACCCGTTCGGTCAAGACACTCTGGGGAAAGACATCTTCGCTCGAGTCATGCGGGGAATCCAACAGTCACTGACAGTCGTCGCACTCATCGGGTCGATTGCCACCGCGCTCGGTGTGGTCATCGGTGCAATCTCGGGATTCTTCCGGGGCTGGCTCGACAGCCTTCTTATGCGCATGACCGACGTCATCATCATCATCCCCGGGCTCATCCTCGGCGCGGTGTTGGGTCGAACAATCGGCGGTAACGCGATCTCCCTCGGGCTTCTGCTAGGTCTCGTGTCCTGGACAGGACTCGCGCGATTGGTGCGCGGTGAATTCCTGGCGTTACGCGAACGCGAATTCGTCGACGCTGCCCGTGTCGCGGGCGCATCCAATGCTCGAATCATTTTCCAGCACATCCTCCCGAACTCCATCGGAATCATTGTGGTCAATGCGACGCTTCTCATGAGTGCCGCCATTCTGACGGAAACTGCGCTGTCGTTCTTGGGATTCGGAATCACCGCACCCGATATTTCGCTCGGCCAGATCATTTCTCAGTACAACGAAGCGTTCAAGACCCGTCCATGGTTGTTCTGGTGGCCGGGACTCTTTATTGTTGTCGTCGCGCTGTGCATCAACTTCATCGGTGACGGACTTCGCGACGCATTCGATCCTCGCCAGCGCCGTATGCCGAAGTTATCGAGCCTGTCTCGCCAATTCCGTGAACTCACGGGAGGTGGCCGCTCATGATCTCGGAATCGTTACCAGAACAGGGCGGTTGCTGCGGCGGCGGCAAGAACCACGAGAATTACCGCGAGGGGAACGTTGACGCGCGACTCAATCCGACCGCTGTCGGTCCCTCGGCGTTCCCAGTGTCGACGGACAATGGCTGCTGCTCCACCGGAATCGGTCGTGACGAGGTCTCCGGGTCTAACAGTTCCCGCGAGATAGGTGGACTCGGGCAGATGCTGACCTTGGTCTCGACTAGCGACCATGGCGGCGTAACGGCTGGGTGCGGGTGCGGCCCAAACGGAAATCTTCTTTCGACCGACGAACAGGGTGAGTCCCCACTTCGTGTCGATTCGGCTGATCGCACCCCACTCAATCTCATGGGTCATGACGACGTTGCGAACGTTGACGGAACCTTCTCGAATGATGAGTCGGGGTCGCCAGAATGCTGCATAGATGGTCGTTGCGAGGAATGCGGAAACGCCCAGTCCTCGCAGCCCATCAGTCAGGGATCCTGTTGTGATGGCGGTTGCCGTTGCGGCAGCGCAGACAACAATAAAAATAACGGCGAGTACTCGACCGGAGCGGGACACGAAGGTCGTCATACCCTCCATGCTGTCATGGAGGTGACCCGATGAGCGAAAAACCCGTCGTGATTGAGGCCAAGAACCTCGGTGTTGATTTCTGGGTTGACGGCGAATGGGTGATGGCCGCCGAAGACATCAACTATTCCGTTCGAGCAGGAGAGGTTCTCGCCATCGTCGGCGAGTCCGGTTCGGGCAAGTCCGCGTCGTCGATGTCCCTTCTCGGTTTGCTTCCCGTCAACGGGCGGGCGCTCGGGCAGGTCCTTCTCGCGGGGGAAGACACACTCAAGGCGACGCCGGAGCGAATCCGAGCGATTCGCGGGCGTGAAATCGCCGTCATCTTCCAAGAGCCCATGACGGCGATGAACCCGGTGTACACAATCGGATTCCAGATCGTCGAAGCACTGAAGGTTCACTTCCCGCAGTTGTCGAGGTCCGCCGCCAAAGCGCGCGCCATCGAACTCCTCGGACTCGTCGAACTGCCCGACCCGCAGAAAGCATTCGATTCCTACCCGCACCAGTTGTCGGGTGGGCAGCGTCAGCGCGCGATGATCGCACAGTCCATCTCGTGCGATCCCAAGGTGCTTATCGCCGACGAGCCGACGACTGCGCTCGACGTCACGATTCAGGCGGAAATCCTCGACCTCCTGCGCTCACTCAATGAACGATTGGGCACGGGAATCATCCTGATTACTCACGACATGGGTGTCGTCGCCGACATGGCCGACCACGTCATCGTGATGAAGGGCGGTCGCGTCGTCGAATCGGGCACGGCTGTCGATATTTATACCCGACCCAAGGTGGACTACACCAAGGAGCTGTTGGCCGCTGTCCCGCACCTCGGAACGGGAGCAGCGACCGGTAAGAAAGCGAACGATCACAAGGGTGAAACCCCCGTCCTCTCGCTGTCCAACGTCGACATCACCTATCCGAAGCGCGGACGTGTTCCCGCGTTCCGAGCAGCGGAAGACGTCTCTATCGACATTTATCCCGGCGAAGTGCTGGGGCTTGTCGGTGAATCGGGTTCGGGGAAAACCACCATCGGTCGCGCGGTCGTCGGACTGATGCCGGTGTCGGCCGGCCGCATCACGGTCGCAGGTCAGGACATGGTCAATGTCACGGCAGCGCAATTGCGTGAGGTTCGCCGTCACATCGGCATCGTCTTTCAAGACCCGGGGTCGTCGCTCAACCCGCGTTGGCCCATCGGCGAAAGCATCGGAGAGCCTCTCGTGCTCTCGGGTCGATTCAGTGCACAAGAGGTTTCCGACCGCGTAGCCGAACTGCTCGACATGGTCGAGTTGCCCATCAGCTATCGCAACCGTTACCCTCACGAGCTCTCGGGAGGACAGCGCCAGCGTGTCGGAATCGCGCGTGCACTGGCGCTGGATCCGGCAATTGTGGTCGCCGATGAGCCGACATCGGCGCTCGATGTGTCCGTGCAGGCGCGAGTTTTGGCGCTTCTCACGGCAATTCAGAAGAAACAGAAGTTCGCGATTTTGTTCATTTCGCACGACCTCGCGGTGATTGATTTGCTCAGTGACCGAATTGCGGTCATGCATCACGGTAAAATCGTAGAGCAGGGTTCGACGGATCAGATTCTGCGTAACCCGCAAGACCCTTACACAAAGAGGCTCATCGCCGCTGTGCCGGTTCCCGATCCCGAGGAACAACGCAAACGCCGACGTGCGCGCACTACGACATAAAGGATTTCACCATGGCAATCGCCACACGCAAGGACCTTCGAAACGTGGCGATTGTCGCTCACGTTGACCACGGTAAGACGACGCTCGTTGACGCGATGCTTCGGCAGACGGGCTCGTTCGCGTCACACGGTTTGGTCGAAGACCGAGTGATGGACTCGAACGATCTCGAACGCGAAAAGGGAATCACGATTCTCGCGAAGAACACCGCGGTGTCGTATTCCGGAATTCACGCGACCGATGGACCCATCACGATCAACGTCATCGACACCCCTGGCCACGCGGATTTCGGCGGCGAGGTCGAACGCGGACTGTCGATGGTCGACGGCGTTGTCCTTCTTGTCGACGCGAGCGAGGGACCTCTGCCCCAGACTCGATTCGTTCTGCGCAAGGCACTCGAGGCCAAGCTTCCCGTCATCCTTCTCGTCAACAAGACCGACCGCCCCGATGCCCGCATCGATGAGGTCGTTCACGAATCACAGGACCTTTTGCTCGGTCTCGCATCCGACCTGCACGATGATGTTCCTGACCTCGACCTCGACGGAATTCTGGACCTTCCCATCGTCTACGCATCGGGCCGTAATGGCGCCGCGTCATGGAATCGGCCGGCTGACGGCTCACTTCCTGACAACGACGATCTTGAGCCGCTCTTCGATGCGATTCTCAAGCACATTCCCGCACCGACATTTGACACCGACCACCCATTGCAAGCGCACGTCACGAACCTTGACGCGTCGCCCTTCCTCGGACGAATCGCTCTCTTGCGAATCTTCAACGGCGAATTGAAAAAGGGTCAAACCGTCGCCTGGATGAAGCACGACGGGACGGTCGAAAACGTTCGTATCACCGAACTACTCACGACTAAAGCACTCGAACGCATTCCCACCGAGAAGGCATCGGCAGGGGATATTGTCGCCGTTGCCGGTATCGAAAACATCACCATCGGCGAGACGATCGCCGACATGAACGACCCGCGCGCCCTTCCCGTCATTACGGTGGACGAGCCCGCGATTTCGATGACCATCGGAACAAACACGTCGCCACTGGTCGGCAAGGTCAAGGGTCACAAGCTCACCGGTCGAATGGTCAAGGATCGTCTCGACCGCGAACTGATCGGTAACGTGTCAGTCCGACTGGTGGACATTGGGCGCCCAGACTCATGGGAAGTGCAAGGACGAGGCGAACTCGCGCTCGCAATTCTTGTCGAAAACATGCGTCGCGAAGGTTTCGAACTCACCGTCGGCAAACCGCAGGTCGTCACCAAGAAGGTCGACGGCGCGACACACGAACCGTTTGAGCACCTCACCATTGACGCCCCCGAGGAATACCTCGGTGCGATTACGCAGCTCCTCGCCGCCCGAAAGGGTCGCATGGAGGGAATGACGAACCACGGCACGGGTTGGGTTCGTATGGAATTCATCGTTCCGTCACGTGGACTAATCGGGTTCCGCACCGAGTTCCTCACCATTACGCGTGGAACCGGCATTGCCAATGCGATTGCGCACGGCTACGGTCCCTGGGCTGGGCAGATCATTACTCGACAGAACGGTTCGATTGTGTCGGACCGTCAGGGCGTCGCGACGCCGTTCGCGATGATGGCACTGCAAGAACGCATGGCGTTCTTCGTGCAACCGGGTGACGAGGTCTATGAGGGCATGGTTGTCGGTGAAAACGCTCGCGCGGACGACATGGATGTCAACGTGACCAAGGAAAAGCAGCTCAATAACATCCGGTCATCGACCTCGGAAGTGCTCGAAAAGATGACCCCGCCGCGCGATATGTCACTCGAGGAATGCCTCGAATTCGCTCGTGAGGACGAATGTGTCGAGGTCACCCCCGAAAAGGTACGTATCCGCAAGGTGGAGCTCGAACAGAACGCGCGTGCCCGTGCGGCGTCTCGTCTCAAGCGCCAGAACGACTAGTCCGGTCGGGGATAGGCTAAATCTGTGAAGGTAGTTCGGTTCCGTCATGACGGCGAACCTCGATACGGTGTGATCGACGGTGACGTGGTCACGCTCGTCGACGGCGACCCGATTCACGATGGGGTTCAACTGACCGACCAGACGGTCCCATTTACGCAGATCACTCCGTTGGCTCCTGTCGTACCGTCCAAGGTGGTCTGTGTCGGCATGAATTTCGCCGAACACGCCGCCGAGATGCATCACGAAGGTCCGCAGACACCCCTGGTATTCCTCAAGCCGCCGACCGCGGTCATTGGTCAGGGGGACACCATTGTCCTTCCGCCCGTCGAAGGTCGGATTGTGCACGAGGGCGAACTCGCGGTGGTAATCGGCAAAGTCGCTCACCGCGTTGCGGAAAAGGATTGGGCCGATGTCGTGTTCGGGTACACCATCGCAAACGATGTTTCGGCTCGTGACGTGATGTTTGCCGATGGGCAGTGGGCTCGGGCAAAGGGATTCGACACGTTTTGCCCGATCGGGCCGTGGATTGAAACCGAGTTTGACCCGTTTGGGCACAACGAAATCACGACGCGTGTCGACGGAGAAGTGCGCCGCCACGGATTCACGGGCGATATGACGCACAAGATCCCCGAAATCATTGCGTTTGTCACGGACGCGTTCACTCTTCTTCCCGGTGACATCATTTGTACGGGAACTCCCGCTGGACTGGGGGGATTCCTTGACGGTCAAACGGTCGACATCACCATCGATGGGATTGGTACGTTGTCTAATCCCGCGAAAAACCGTGACGACCGCGTGTCCTGATGACGACCGACGTTCGTAGAATTCGTCGGGCGCTGGTCGCGGGGCAGGTCCTCGCCGGGATCGGTCTCGGTTCCGCCGTCTCGGTTGGATCCCTTCTCGCCGCGCACATCGCGGGCGGTGACTCCGCAGCGGGTCTCGCGGCGACGATGTCGACTCTCGGTTCCGCTATCGCTGCCATTCCGCTTGCCCGAGTCGCGATGCGTCGCGGGCGTCGCTTGGCATTGACGATAGGTGCGTCGATTGCAATCCTCGGTGGCGCGACAATCATCATCGCGGGCGGGCTCATGTCGCTTCCACTCGTTTTGATCGGGTTGCTCGGTCTTGGTGTTGGCGGTGCGGTGAACCTTCAGGCACGATTCGCGGTAACGGATTATTCGTCCCCGGAAACACGGGGACGCGACTTGTCGCTGGTTGTCTGGGCCACGACAATCGGCGCCATCGTTGGACCCAACCTGAATGGCGTCGGGGTCGTGTTGGGTGACGCGCTTGGCATGCCCGAGCTCACCGGCCCGTTCATCTTCACTGTTGCCGCACAACTGTCTGCTGCCTCGATGTATTGGTGGGGGATCGGGGCCAACGTGCCGCCCGTCACCGTCGCGGCATCGGCGGCAAAATCCGCGGCAAAATTGTCGCGCGCTGTCCCCTTTGCCATCGCGGTCATCGGACTCGGGCACGCGACAATGGTCGCGGTCATGGCGATGACGCCCGTGCACCTCGTTCACGAGGGCGCGACGGTCGGCGAGGCATCGTTTGTCATTTCACTCCATGTCGCCGGGATGTACGCACTGTCACCCGTTTTCGGAATTCTTAGCGACAAATTCGGTCGAATTCCGGTCATTATTCTCGGCCAGGTCGTGCTCGCGATCAGCCTGTTCATCACAGCGACCATGTCGATGGACCACACCGCGGTCACCGTCGGCTTGATCCTGCTCGGTTTGGGCTGGAGCGCAAATACGGTCGCTGGCTCCGCCCTCATCGGTGAACTGTCGCAAGGGCCTAAACGATTGACGATTCAGGGCCGCAGCGACGCGGTCATGAGCGGCTCGGGTGCACTCGCCGGCGTGCTCGCCGGTCCCGCCGTGATGTTCCTCGGGTATTCAGGATTGTCAGTCGCATCATTCATCTTTGTCGCGTCCGCCGCGGCACTCATCGCGCTCATCGTAACCCTCCGCTCGCGAGAGACTGCCGAATAGACTGACGGAGATATGAAGACTCCGTTCTCGACCGCAACCGGCAGCGATATTCGCGTCCGTTTTTGCCCGTCACCCACTGGCACCCCGCACGTCGGACTAATTCGAACCTGCCTGTTCAACTGGGCGTATGCCCGGCACGTCGGGGGAACGTTCATCTTTCGGATCGAAGACACCGACGCGGAACGCGACTCGGAGGAATCATACGAACAACTTCTCGACGCACTGAGTTGGCTCGGCCTCGACTGGGACGAGGGTGTCGTAAAGGGTGGGCCGCACGAGCCGTACCGTCAGTCGCAGCGCACGTCGATTTACCAGGACATCATCGATTCGCTCGTCGCATCCGGTCATCTGTATGAATCATTCGTCACTCCCGAAGAGATGGAAGCACGCAACGTCGCGGCGGGGCGTGACCCCAAGATGGGTTACGACAACTTTGAGCGCAACCTCACCGCCGACGAACGCGCCGCCTTCCGAGCTGAAGGTCGTCAGCCAGCACTTCGCCTTCGTGTGCCAGAGGAAGACCTCGGTTTCGACGACCTCGTTCGCGGCCCGATCTCGTTTCCGATCGGAACGACGACGGACTTTGTTGTCGTTCGGCCGAACGGCGCACCGCTTTATACCTTCGTCAATCCCGTCGACGATGCGTTGATGGGGGTCACGCACGTGTTGCGCGGCGAGGACCTTCTCTCGTCAACTCCTCGCCAAATCGCGCTGTATCACGCGCTCATCGAGGCCGGCGTGACGACGTTCGTTCCGCGATTCGGTCACTTGCCATATGTCATGGGTGAGGGGAACAAGAAACTCTCGAAACGCGACCCCGAGTCGAACCTCTTCCATCACCGCGACCGCGGTTTCATTCGCGAGGGACTCCTGAACTACCTGTCGTTGCTCGGCTGGTCGATTGCGGCGGACCGGGACATCTTCACCGTCGACGAGATGATTGCCGCGTTCGATGTCGCTGACGTCAACCCGAACCCCGCGCGGTTCGACCTGAAAAAGGCCGAGTCCATCAACGGAGACCACATCCGGTTGCTGACTCGAGATGCGTTTGTTGACCGAACACTGCCCTACCTGCATTCGGCAGGTTTGGTCGATGCGAACCCGACGAGCCACCAACTCGCGCGACTGACCGAAATCGCCCCGCACATTCAGGAGCGAACCCAACTGATAGGCGAAATTCCCGAGATGATTCGGTTCCTTTTCACCGAGGATGCCGACCTCACGGTTACCGACGACGCTCGTGCAACGCTGGACGGCGATGCGCCACGCATCCTCGACGCCGCTCACGACGCGCTCAGTGCTCTGACGGATTGGTCGACGACCGCTATCGAAGAGACGCTTCGAACGAGCCTGATTGATGGACTCGAACTCAAGCCTCGCAGCGCATTTGGCTCGGTGCGCACCGCTATCTCGGGTCGCCGCATCAGCCCGCCGCTGTTTGAATCGATGGAGATCCTCGGGCGTGAATCGAGCCTCGCTCGTATTGCTTCGCTCCGACGTTCTCTGTGACACCCCCAATTTCGCGCGGTCGTCGCCGTTTGGTAGGCTAACGCGGAGCGACGAGGTCGCCCTTGGGGTGTGGTGTAATTGGCAACACGGAGGTTTCTGGTACCTTTGTTCTTGGTTCGAGTCCAGGCACCCCAGCACTAATTTCCTCGAATTATCGGGCGTTTACGCTACTGTTTCGGAATGACAACGTTGTCGCGCCAACACATTGCGGTGGCCGTGAACCCCAGCGCCGCGCAAGGCGCTCACCGCGAATATGGCCACCGTTTGGTGGACGCGTTACGCGCCACCGGTCGACAGGTTGCCGAATTATCGACGGATTCGTACGAGCACCTCGAGACACTGGCTAGACAATCGGTCGCCGACGGAATCGACGCCCTGATCGTTGTTGGTGGTGACGGCACCGCCCAGCTCGGAACAAACGTGTGCGTCAACACGGACACCCCGCTCGGGATCCTGCCGAGCGGAACTGGGAACGACACAGCCCAGGGAATTCTGGGGATGCCGATTGGCGATATCGACGCGGCCATTGTGCGCCTCATCGAATCGCTGGATAAGCCGACTCGTAAAATCGACGCCGGACTCATGACGTGGAAGGGCGGGCGACGGTGGTTCTGTTCGACGATGTCCGCTGGGTTCGACGCGCTCGTCAACGAAACGGTCAATAATCTCGCGTTCCCCAAGGGGCCGTCGCGGTATACGGTCGCGATGCTCATCGAACTGGCCAAGTTGAAACCGATCCACTACACCGTGACGATCGACGGCGAGACGACGAGCGAACAGGCAATCCTCACGACCATCGCCAACAACAGCCAATACGGCGGCGGGATGCTGATTTGTCCCGAGGCGAAG
>CANGCU010000010.1 GCA_947452355.1 Microbacteriaceae bacterium
ACTCTCGCGCCCCGTAAATCCGGACTTGGTGGTTTTATCGCGACAGGCTTCGCGATCGCCCTGGTCGCTGGTGCCGCGTACCTCGCATGGCAGGTGCTTCGCGAGGATAGTGACGCGTGGGTCGACGACGAGTTCGACGTCGACTAAGCCTCAACCGTGATCTCGGAGCCCGTGGCTCGAGAAACGCAGGGGTACATTACGCCGAGTTTGTCCTTTTCGTCGTCTGACATGACGCTGTCGAGGTGCAGCGGGGCACCATCGATAACGCGAAGTTCACACGTTCCACAGACGCCCTTTCCACACGATGTATCGATCGGTGCTCCTGCGTTTTTCATGGCGTCCGCCATTGATTCGTCCGCTGCGACCGACACCTTTTTCCCCGTGGATGCGAGTCGAACCACAAACGGTTTTGCGCCGCCCTCGATTTCGCGCAAGACAGGGTTGAATCGCTCGACGTGGGCACGAGATCGGCCTACCCCTTGCTCGACTTCCGCCATCAACGACTCCGGGCCACAACAATAGACGTCGGCGTTGGTGGATTCCAGAAGTTTGTGGAGATCGAATCGACCGTTCTTTTGCGATTCATAAATCGTGACTCGCTTGCCGTATTCGGCTTCGACTTCGTCGGCAAACGCCATGCCTTCGCGATTCTTGCCGAGATACAGCAGGTGCCAATCGCGCTTTGCGGGTAAGGATTCAATCATCGCGCGAATGGGGGTGATTCCAATTCCACCGGCGATGAACAAATACGTCCGTGCGGGAACGAGTGGGAAGTGATTGAGTGGACCGCTCACCGTCATGACGGTGCCGGCCTTCACGTTGTTATGAATCCATGTCGACCCACCTTCTGGGCCGTGAGTGTCAAGAACCGCGATGTCGTATCCGCTGCGGTCCGCACTATCTCCGCACAGTGAATATTGACGTTCCATTCCATTAGGGAGGTGGAGTGTGAGGTGCGATCCGGCATCCCACCAGGCAGTTCGACCGCCCCCGACCGGTACAAGCCGGATGCCGACGATGTCGGTTCCCTGCTGAGTCACTTTGTGCACGACCATCGTGCGCTTTTCCCGCGTATCTTCACCAGGATTATCGAGGACGCGAGCTTCGCGTTCAGCTCGCACGGCGGCGCGCGTGGCGGCAACTTTAGCGTCGACAACAGCTCGGCGTTGGCGAAGTGCAATGACGGCAAATCGAATAATCAGTGCGAGCATTGCGGTGGAAATGACAAAGACCGACACCGCCGCGTACCACCAGCTCCCGACGTCCGTGCCCGCAAAGGCCGCGTGAATTCCAATTGCGAAAAAGACGGCGTAGGACAAATAGTGAATGGTTTTCCAAAGCACTCGCGGAATCTTGTCCATGACAAGTGACGTAAGGTACACAACCGAGAGGACCCACATGGCAACGACACCAATCGCGAGAGCGTAGTTGATGACGTCGGTGGCGCCTGGATAGGTCGCAACTCCGGGCACAAAGAGGTCTATTGCGTTGAAGTGCACGTACGGATCAAGGGTTAACGAAAGCGTGTGAACGCCCGCAAGAAGTACCGTCAGGGTTCCGAGATACTTGTGGAGGTCCTTGAGCCACGCGGGGTTATCTATTCCGCGGAACACCCGGCTCGACAGCAGCACCCCCCACACGACAGAAAAGGACATCAATCCCCATGCGGTGAGTGCGCTCACTCGAGAGACGTACCACCAGATGTGTGGATCGTTCATGAATAGTCCTTCCAATTCGACGACTGAGCCGTCCTGCCATCACGATAGACCACAAACGCGGCCGCTCCGAGGGACGGCGCCCACGTGAGGAAGTCGGGTCGGGTAAAACCGGGCTTGGTTATGACTTCGGCGATTGCCGCCGAGACGGCGATGACGGAAACGGTCACGATGTCGGTGTTCATTGATTCGCCGGTTTTTGTGTCAATGAGGTGATTGACGGTCGCCCCGTCTTTCTCCCATGTGCGTTTAAGGATGCTGGATGTTGCCACGGCGCCGTCGACAAGGTTAGCGCTGGCGATTGACTGCTCTTCGATAAAGGGGTCCTCGATGGCGATTCGCCAATGCGGGCCGTCTGGCGGAGTGCCCGCGATGCGGACATCCCCACCGATTTCCACGAGGATTCCCAAAGCTCCTTGATTCATCGCCATTGTTGCGAGAACGTCGGCCGCGACTCCTTTTCCGATTCCTCCAGAATCGAGGGTGACGCCGATGGGAAGTGTGACTTCATCCCCGTTGATCGTCGTCCCGGTTGGGTCGACGGGCCAACGGGCACTGGCAGGGAGCGTCGTCACGTTCGCAGGGTTTACTCGCGACGATGCATAACCGTCTGCAATCAATTTAGGAAGGATAGTGGGGTCGTATTCCCCCGCCGTGAGTGTTCGCGCAGCCAACATTTCACCGACGAGCTTCGCCGTCAACGGGTCAACGGTTGTGGGCTGGCCTTCAGCGTTGTTCAGACGTGAAATGTCTGAGTCGGCAAGGAAACGGCTCCACAGTGACTCAAGGAACTCTGCTGTGTGAACCAATTCATCCAGCATTGCGGCCGTTCCACCGACGAGAACCAGGTTCGCAACCGTACCCATCGTGGCGAATTCGCGGGCAACAGTGGGCGCTCCGACGCCTTGCTGTGCCGCGCGAATCGCGTCCGCCGCGATGGACCAGTGCGGTTCGGTGTTCTGGACCATAAGTTAGGGCTTCTTCGAGCCACCCGAACTAGCGTGACTGGACGGCGCCTTTTTCACGACCGGGGCTGCAACCACAACCGGCGCAGGCTTCTTCTTTTTCTTGTGCTTCTTGGCCGTTGCCGTTGCCGTTGGCGTCGGGGTCGGCGCTGGTGCGGCGGTCACTGCCGATTGTGACGATGCCGCTGGATCTGCGGGGATAGACGCCGCAATAGCCTGCGCTTGCAGTCCAGCAACTCCCGCCACCATTGCTCCGGCAGCGGCAACGGTAACCAGGACTCGTGCCTTAGTTGCTACGTAGAGTGCCATTAGTCGTCATCTCCTTCATCGTTTCCTTCATGTTCATCGTGTCCTTCGTAACCGTCGTCATCGCCACCCGAGGAACCCGAACCGGATCCGCCCGAACCAGACGTCGAGCCGGAACTCGTACCGTGGTGGTTTCCACTCGAGGACCCATTCGACGATCCACTCGAGTGACCTCCCGAGGAACCGGCGGACGAGCCGCCAGTATTCGAGGACGATCCACTGGCGGTCTTCCGTGTGCCGGACGACCGTGGCTTACGCGTTGTGTCCTCGGCCACGAGTTGGACACCCTGGGTGTCGGCTGTCGGGCTTGCCGCGGAAATTGTTACAGGTGATGTTTCTCCACCGACGGTTCCAGAGGCCGCGCTCGTGGTGCCGGCAAGTAAGCCCGAGACATCGTCACTGCTGATTGCGCCCGAGTTGACGGCGACCGTTCCGAGACCAACACCGGTTGTCGCGGTGATGCCCAGAAGGAGGAATGTTCCTTGTATGTTCATGTCCCAAGTGTCCCTCGCGAATGACCGTCAAACGACGAGGTTTAGTAAAGAAACGTCCAAGGTTTCGTCTGGGCCAATATAAGAGCGCGCGGATTCGGGTGTTTCGTGGCACTCTCGTAATATGACGATATTGCTGGTGGAAGACGACCGTGCGATTGCCGACGCGCTCGTTGACGGATTGCGTGACAACGGATACGCCGTCACCCACGTCGTATCTGGACAGGAAGCGATTACGAAGGTTCGTGCCGGTGGAATCACGGCGGTTGTTCTTGATCTCGGTCTGCCCGATATCGATGGCACCGAGGTCTGTCGCCAAATCCGGGTGTTTTCCCATGTCCCGATAATTGTTGCGAGCGCGAGAGAAACCGAAATGGACCGGGTAAATGTGCTGGACATGGGCGCTGACGATTATGTTGTCAAACCATTCGGTATCAAGGAACTCGTTGCGCGTATTCAAGCGGTCGTGCGTCGATCCACGGGTACTGTCGCACCCGTGACGCACATCCAAGTCGGGTCGCTGGTGATCGATGCGAAGGCACGAACGGTCATGTTGGGTAAGGATGCAATCGCACTGACGGCCAAGGAATTCGACCTTTTGGAATACCTCGCCCGCGAACCGGGAACCGTTTTTCGGCGAACCGACATTCTGCGTGATGTGTGGAAGACGACGTGGTACGGGACGACCAAAACGCTTGACGCGCACGTTGCGAGTATTCGCAAGAAGCTCGGAAATCCCGACTGGGTGGAGTCCGTTCGTGGTGTTGGGTTCACGGTGAAAGCGCAACCGTGAGACGAATTTTTTTGGCCTCGATTGTCGGCGTTAGTGCCGCGCTGCTGCTTGCCCAAGGTGCCGCGGTGTTAACGTATGTCACGGCCTCGGAACAGGATCGAATTATTACGGGATATGAACGGGACGCCTTCGTTCTCGGAGGTCGCGTTGAGAAATTACTCGAGATTCCCGGACATGTTGATCCAACGTTGGCGGAATTGGTTAATAAATACGCTGCGACGGGGAATACGCAGGTGATTGTCGTTGATTCCGCGGGTGTTGGGGTTTTGACGAGTAACCCCACAGAGCTCGCAATTGGCACCAACTATTCGAATCGTCCCGAGATCAGTAGCGCATTACTCGGAAACGTCGCGTCGGGTGAACGGTGGTCGGACACGTTGAAATCCAATCTCGTTTATGTTGCTGTCCCCGTCATCAACGGTTCGTCGATCTATGGCGTTGTTCGACTCTCGTTTCCACACGGCGAAATCGATAGCGCAATCGCGGCAAAAACCTCGGTCCTCTGGTGGGTAGCCGGCGGTGCGCTCGTGTTGTCCGTCATCTTGTCGTTCATTGTGTCCGGTTTGGTCACACGCCCACTGCGCCGAGTAGAAGCCCAAGCGAATACCCTCGCCGTCGGCGACTTTTCTGAACGGCTACCCGAAGCTGATGGTCCACATGAAATCCGATCTCTTGCGGTGGCGTTTAACTTCATGGCCGACAAACTAGAGTCGCTCATTCGCCAGCAACGCGCATTTGCGTCAGACGCATCCCATCAACTTCGAACGCCCCTTACGGCGCTATTGCTCAGAATCGAACGCGCTCGCGAGGCTGTGCTGACCGACCCGGTGGTCGCCGATGATCGGCTCGGCGATGCCGAAATTGAGGTCGAGCGTTTGTCGTCCATTGTTGAGGGGCTGCTTGCAATCGCGCGGTCCGAAGGTGGTGCATCTGACATCGAACCATTCGACCTCGCGGAACTCGCGCGGGAACGGGTAGAGAATTGGCGAGCTCTCGCCGAGGAACGTGACGTCACCATTGCTTATGAAGGACCGGAAGCTGCATCGGCTCTCGCACTAACAACCGCACCAGAGCAAATCATCGACAATTTGGTGGACAACGCAATTACACACAGTCCAGAGGGAACAGCCGTTCTCGTCCGCGTTCGCGAATTAGCAAAAGAGGTTGAACTGACCGTGATTGATGCGGGTCCCGGGATGACTGCGAAACAGTGCGATCGCGCCTTCGACCGTTTTTGGCGGGCGGACTCGACCAAAGATGGCAGCGGTCTTGGCTTGGCCATCGTCAAACACCTCATTGAATTGGGTGGTGGTTCCGCCTCACTTGCTCCTCGCAGTAATACCTCCGGAATCGTAGCGACCGCTCGATTCGCGAAAGCACCCTCAGCCAACTAACACTCCTCCATTGGCCGGGTCGGGTTGTTAGTTCTGTCGCTCTTTCTGTCCCGCGGCTCGCTCGCGCTTCGGGACGTAATCGGGACGAGTCCGCCCAGCGAGATACGACCCGACGACAACAAGTGGGAATCCGATCAGGATGCCCGTTGTGATCGGCTCGCCCAAAAACACGATTCCTAAGATTGACGCCACCAACAGGTTGACATAGGTGATGAGTGTCGCACGGCGAGGACCGATGTG
Source organism: Microbacteriaceae bacterium (assembly GCA_947452355.1). Lineage (GTDB taxonomy): Bacteria > Actinomycetota > Actinomycetes > Actinomycetales > Microbacteriaceae > MWH-TA3. The sequence goes on from CANGCU010000010.1 coordinate 5,905, forward strand.
TTTGATGAGAGCAAAAAAGAGCACGAACGCAAGGGCCGAACTAATCGAACCAAGAACCAGCACCGCTATCCACGACTCTGCACTCGGGTGCGCGGCGATGTCGGCGGGAAGCGTGAACGCGGCGAACGGCGCATAAATGATGGAGACCATTCCAAGAGAAACCGCACTGAGGGATAAGCCGGAGACATTCGGCATGGTGCGTCCAGCCACGATCGGTGCAATGGCGTAACACACGGCACTGATGGCCAACATGAGGACGGGAACTACATCAATCGCGCCAGTCAGCGCATCGATTCCCACAAGCGAGAACACTCCGAGAAATCCGATGACCAGGCCCGTGATGGTCGCGGGATGGCGCGCGGCTCGGTCTCCGAGGAATGTTCCCGTGATAAACGCCGCGATGAAAGGAATTGTTGTCATCATCAGGCCGGCGAGACTACTCGCGGTCGTGCGTTCGGCCTCTGTGATTAGCCACCATGGCCCCACCATTTCGAGGGTTGCGAACAACAGTGCTCCGCGCCAATGACGGAGCGTCGACATCAATTCACGGCGTCGGATGACGATTGGCAACAAGAGAAGTGCGCCGAGTGTGACTCTCAGCCACACGATGCTCGGTGTGCTGAACGACGACGTCGCAATGGCGATGAAGTAATAGGGAATACCCCAGGCAACCCCGACAGAGAGGAAGAGCGCGAGCGCGGACCGAGGCACGATAGTACGCGTTTACTTCGCGCGCTTTGCTGAACCCGCGCGGATCTCTGCCAAGATTTCGCGCGTTTCGCGGTGTGCGGCCATGACCGCGGCATGGGTCTCGTTGTCCCGACGCTCGGTCTTTCTCGACTGAACGTTTTGACCAACCATGATGATGGGGAGCAACACCAGCTGCAAAAAGGTTTGAGCGACCCAGGCCACGATGATTACCGGGTCACCGGTCGCGAGAGCAGCGGGGAGTGAAATGATGGCGAGTACCGTGAATGCGATTGCCGCCCACATCGTTCCGACGACCGACGTGATCCGTTCGCCCCACAGTTCGAGTACCGAACTGAGCCGTTTGTTGATTGCGGAAGTTTTGGCCACGTGAGCAGTCTAATTGTTGTGGAGACTAGGGGAATCGAACCCCTGACCTCCTGCTTGCAAAGCAGGCGCTCTACCAATTGAGCTAAGTCCCCGTCTTTTACGGTTTCGGGAAACCGTGTGGGGCTACCAGGACTTGAACCTGGGACCTCTTCGTTATCAGCGAAGCGCTCTAACCACCTGAGCTATAGCCCCTAAACCTCCCCGAGCCTAGCGCATTTCAGTGCGGTCGAAAAATCGCCTGATTCGGCCCGGGTGGTTAGTCGTTAGTGAACGCGATGCGAATTCCGCCCGTGATACGTGCGATGAAATTGAACGCCAACGCGGTGAATGCCCCCAGCGCCGTGCCGCACACGAGTGTCGTGACGATTTGCAGCAGCGTGAAGATCAGGACGGAGGGGAATGACATCAAATCCGTAAGTCCCATGAAGTCGATTCCGACAATCGAACTAACGATTCCGTTCACCGTGTCGACGACGCCAAGCACCGTCATGATGAGCCACGCCAGAACATTGAACACCGCGAGGACGAGCGACAGTGTGAGCGCCACAACGAACGAATTCTTGGTCGCGGACCAAAAGTCGATGTGAACAAGACGCAGGCGAACCTGCTTTTCTGCGGAGGTTTTACTCATTGCCCGTTTCTTCCGTTTCTTGTGTTTCCGATTCGGTGTCAGTTGTCGAATCGTTGTCTGTCGATGAGTCTAGATTACGCTCTACGTTGCGCGCGATGGCGAGGATTCGATCACCATCATCGGGTCTGGCGAAAACAACACCCATCGTGTCGCGACCCTTTGCCGGGACACCGTCGACACTAGAGCGCACGACCTTGCCGCCTTCCATGATGACCAAAACTTCGTCACCGTCGTCAACGATGAGTCCGCCTGTCAGTCCTCCGCGTTCGTCGGTCAGTTTTGCCACCTTGATACCGATTCCACCGCGGTTTTGGACGCGGTACTGGACGACCTCGGTTCGTTTCGCGTAACCGCTTTCCGTGACGACAAACACATACCCCTGGTCTGACACAACCGCTGCGGACAACAGCTCGTCACCGGTCCGGAGTGCGATTCCTCTGACGCCGGCGGTTTTACGACCGGTGGGTCGAAGGCTGGCATCATTGGCCGCAAATCGCAGAGACATTCCCGCTTTGGACACGAGCAAGATATCGCTGTCCGAGTTGACGAGCATCGCCGACACAACCGCGTCCAGGTAGGTGGGTTGGCCGTCCTCGGACAGCACTGGCTTTCCGTCCTTGCCCTTTTCCACCGCGAGATCGATTGCAAAGACTCCGCCCGCGCGGTTGGTGTCGTAGTCCGTGAGCTTGGACTTCTTGACGAGTCCCTTCCGGGTGGCGAGAACTAAATATTCCGACGCGGCGTAGTTGCGCACATCGAGAATCTGGGCGACGGATTCGCCCGGGAGGAGTGCGAGCAGGTTGGCAATGTGTTGACCCTTCGCGTCGCGCGCGGCCTCCATAATGTCGTATCCCTTGGCGCGGTATACACGACCCTTGTCGGTGAAGAACAACAGCCAGTGATGAGTGGTCGTGACGAGGAAGTGCTGAACGACATCATCCGCGCGAAGCGTTGCGCCCCGAATTCCCTTGCCACCTCGATGTTGTGAACGATAGTTGTCGCTGCGAGTGCGCTTGAGGTAACCGGCTCGCGTGACGGTGATGACGATTTCCTCTTCGGGAATCAGATCTTCGTTACGAAGGTCTCCCTCGCCAGGGATAATCGTCGTTCGCCGGTCGTCTCCGTATTTGTCGACGATTTCGGTGAGCTCTGTGCTGATGATGTCGCGTTGGACACCCTCGTCCGCGAGAATTCGTTTGAACTCTGCGATTTGCAATTCGATCTCGGCCGCTTGGTCCATGATCTTTTGGCGTTCGAGTGCCGCGAGGCGACGAAGTTGAAGATTGAGGATTGCCATTGCCTGGATATCGTCAATCTTGAGAAGTTTGATCAACCCGTCCTTGGCGTCGTCAACCGTAGGCGACTTTCGGATGAGCGCAATCACGGCGTCAAGAGCGTCGAGCGCCTTGAGATATCCGCGCAGGATGTGGGCGTCGGCCTCGGCCTTATCGAGTCGGAATTGCGTTCGACGGACGATGACACTGACCTGGTGCTCGACCCAATAGACAATGAATTGGTCAATCGGCAGAGTGCGCGGTACGCCGTCGACGATTGCGAGCATGTTCGCGCCGAAATTGTCCTGCAACTGTGTTTGGCGGTAAAGGTTATTAAGGACGACTTTTGCGACCGCATCTCGCTTGAGGACAATGACGAGTCGTTGACCCGTGCGGCCACTCGACTCGTCGCGGATGTCGGCGATCCCTTGAAGTTTGTTTTCCTTGACGAGGTCCGCGATCTTCATCGCAAGGTTGTCCGGATTTACTTGGTAGGGAAGTTCGGTGATGACAAGGCAGGTTCGTCCGTGGATTTCTTCGGTTTCTACGACTGCTCGCATCGTGATGGAGCCATGTCCCGTGCGATAGGCCTCGTCGATTCCGGTCGTACCGACGATGAGCGCACCCGTCGGGAAATCGGGGCCTTTGACACGTTGAAGGATGGCGTCGAGAAGTTCCTCGTGAGTCGCCGTCGGGTTGGCGAGGTGCCACAGCGCCGCCTCGCTGACCTCGCGCAAATTGTGCGGAGGGATATTGGTTGCCATGCCGACCGCGATACCGACCGACCCATTAACCAGCAGGTTGGGGAATCGGCTCGGAAGAATCGCAGGCTCTTTGGTTCGACCGTCATAGTTGTCTTGGAAATCGACCGTGTTTTCGTCGATATCGCGAACCATTTCCATCGCCAGTTGCGCCATGCGCGTCTCGGTGTATCGCGGGGCAGCGGCGCCGTCGTTACCCGGCGAGCCAAAGTTGCCTTGGCCGGCGGCGAGTGGGTACCGAAGACTCCACGGCTGAACAAGTCGGACGAGTGCATCGTAAATTGCAGAATCACCGTGAGGGTGGAACTGTCCCATGACGTCACCGACGACACGAGAACATTTTGAGAATGCCTTGTCCGGTCGATAGCCGCCGTCGAACATCGCGTAAATGACGCGTCGGTGCACGGGCTTCAAACCGTCACGAACATCGGGAAGAGCACGGCCGACGATGACGCTCATCGCGTAGTCGAGATACGAGCGTTGCATCTCCATCTGGAGATCGACCTGTTCGATACGTTCCGTTGACTCGTCTGTCATGTTCGTTTTCCTTTAGTCGCTCCCTAGATATCGAGGAAGCGCACATCCTTGGCGTTCTGTTGAATGAATGATCGGCGAGCGCTCACGTCTTCGCCCATGAGTGTGGAGAAGACAGTGTCGGCAATGGCTGCGTCGCTGAGGGTGACCTGAAGCAGCGTTCGCGTGTCCGGGTTCATTGTGGTGTCCCAGAGTTCTTGATGATTCATCTCTCCGAGACCCTTGTAACGCTGAATCCCGTTGTCCTTGGGAACCTTGCGGCCCGCTGCGGTTCCGGCCTCGATCAGCGCGTCGCGCTCGCGGTCTGAATAAACGTATTCATGAGGAGCGTTGCTCCACTTGAGACGATAGAGCGGTGGTTGCGCAAGGTACACGAATCCGGCGTCGATGAGTGGTCGCATGTACCGGAACAACACCGTGAGTAAGAGCGTCGTGATGTGCTGGCCGTCGACGTCCGCATCGGCCATGAGGACGATTTTGTGATACCGAACCTTGTCGATCGAGAACTCGGAATCGATTCCTGCCCCAAACGCGGTAATCATTCCCTGGATTTCGGCATTTCCCAGGGCGCGATCGAGTCGCGTCTTTTCGACGTTGAGGATTTTCCCTCGGAGCGGCAGAATCGCCTGCGTTTCGGGATTTCTACCCTGAACGGCCGAGCCACCAGCGCTGTCACCTTCAACAATGAAGATTTCCGAGATTGACGGATCCTTCGACTGGCAGTCCTTGAGTTTGCCCGGCATCCCGCCCGATTCGAGCAAACCCTTTCGACGGGTTTGCTCGCGCGCCTTTCGCGCGGCAATACGGGCCGCTGATGCCTGAATCGCTTTGCGGATGATTTCTTTTGCTTCGGTCGGGTGGCTATCGAACCAGTCACCCAACTTGTCACCCACGACCTTTTGGACGAATGACTTTGCTTCGGTGTTCCCCAGCTTGGTTTTGGTTTGTCCCTCGAATTGAGGTTCGGCGAGCTTGACCGAGATAACGGCGGTTAAGCCCTCGCGAACGTCGTCACCGGAAAGGTTTTCGTCCTTTTCCTTGAGTTGACCCTTGTCCCGTGCATATTTGTTGATCAGGGTTGTCAGCGCAGCACGGAAACCCTCTTCGTGGGTTCCTCCCTCGTGCGTGTTAATGGTGTTCGCGTAGGTGTGGATGCTTTCCGAATACGCGTTTGTCCACTGCATCGCAAGTTCCAACGAGATGGTTCGTGAGTTGTCTTCCGTCTCGATCGAAATGATCTCGGGGTGAATAACTTCGATTTTTTTCGCCGAGTTAAGAAATTCGACGTAATCCATGAGTCCACGTTCGTATTTGAACGAATCGTGCCGTCCGTCCGCGCGCTCGTCCGTGAGGTCAATGCGCAACCCCTTGTTGAGGAACGCCATTTGCTGGAACCTGGTGCGCAAGGTTTCATAGTCAAAGTTGGTGGTTTCGAAAATGCTCGCGTTTGGCCAGAACGTGATCGTTGTCCCGGTTTCCTCGGTTGCAGCGCCCTTTTCAAGCGGCTTGACTGGAACTCCGTCGCGATACGACTGGGTGTAAACGTTTCCCTGTCGCTTCACCGCGACGTCGAGTCGAGTTGACAACGCGTTGACGACCGATGATCCAACGCCGTGAAGCCCGCCGGAGACGGCATAACCGCCTCCGCCGAATTTTCCACCGGCATGGAGAATAGTGAGAACGACCTCAACCGAAGACTTCTTTTCAGTGGGGTGCATGTCGACGGGAATTCCACGACCGTTGTCGATGACCCGAAGGCCACCGTCGGCGAGCATTGTCACGCCGATCAGGGTGCAGTGGCCCGCGAGCGCCTCATCAACAGAGTTGTCGACGATTTCATAGACGAGGTGGTGAAGACCGCGCTCACCGGTAGAACCGATGTACATTCCCGGGCGCTTACGAACAGCCTCAAGTCCCTCAAGGACCTGGATGTTGTCGGCCCCGTAATCTTCGGGGTTTTCTTTCGCTTTTTTCCCTGCCATTAGAACTCCTCTGCGGCACCTCGAGAGGCCCATCCAGTGGCTTTCATTCTACTGTGACAACACCGTTTCAGGGCGGAAATTCGCGCCTCTGCGCGCCTCAATTCGGGCGGCTTACCAATTGACCCGATTTATCCGTAAGTATCGCGGGGACCGCGCCATTTCACGCGACGAGGACCTTTAATTTGATTGGGGACACCTGGGCCAATCACAGAAATTTTCTCAAGACCGGAATCGGGAAATCTCGAAATGATGTTTGCCAGGATTTCGTGGCGCATCATTCGGAGATTTGTCGCCCACGCGGATGAGTCACATCGGACTGTGACGAGGTCGCCATCGATCTCGGGAATGGTGTGCGCGGCGATGTCGTTTCCGACAATATCCACCCATTGAGCGAGGACAGATTCGCGCGAAAGGAACGGCGCCCACCCGCGTTCATCAATGGTTCGCGACAAAACAGCGCCGATCGAGAGCGGGTCCCGGCCCTTATCGAACGGGAGTGACCCTTGTGGTTCGACGACGACCATAGGTTTTCGCCGCTTTCGCCCCGCGAAAATATCGGAGAGGTGTTCAAAAAAGCGAATAGCCTCCGAAGGGTTGACTGGTGCGTCAGGCATCGATGGTTCCCCCTCGGACGACGTGTTGTTGACCACCAAGACCGTCTGGAATGGTCGATTCGTCGGCGGCAGTGATGATGAGATGCTCGATTCCCGCAAGGTGTTGGCCGAGTCGCAGGCGGCGACCGCTGTCTAATTCCGAGAATACGTCGTCCAGGATAACCACCGGATCTCCGGCAACTGAATTTCGACGGACCAGATCAACTTGAGCCAACCGAAGCGCCAAAGCCGTGGACCACGCCTCACCCTGACTCGAATGGGTTCTCGCGGGAAGTCCATTGAGAATAACCGTGAGGTCATCGCGGTGGGGGCCAACGAGGGTCGTGCCGCGATCTACCTCTTCTGACCTGCGGGCAGCGAAGGTCTCCCGAAGCGCAGCATCCAGGGACTCATCCGTCGTTCCGTCCGGAATGGATTCGGATAGAGCCAATGCGAGTGTCTCGTCCACCGCCGCGATTGCTCGATAGTGTGCTGCAACCAACGGGTTGAGCTGGGCAACTAAGTGACGTCGAGCAGACATAATTCGCGCCGAGAGCACCACCAGGGAGTCGGTCCAACTGTCCAGGGTTCCGCCCGTCGCCGCAGTGTTCGCCCTCATCGATTTCAACAAGGCGTTCCGTTGGCGAAGGACGCGCTCATAGTCGGCGAGATCTCCGGCAAAACCCGCAGACGCCTCCGTCAGCACGTCGTTCACAAACGTTCGTCGAAAATCCGGCTCGCCGCGAATCAGGTCCATGTCCTCCGGCGCGAACAAGACCACGGGAATGAGGCGGGCGACGTCGCGTCGTTTTGTCACGGTTCCATTAAGCCGAACCGTGTTTGATCCAGAGTTTGTTACCCGAACGTCAAGCGCCACTTGTCGACCATTGTTTTCTACGGTCATTCGGATAATTGCTTCGCTCTTACCCGATTGCACGAGGATGGCATCGCTGGACGTTCGGTGTGAGTGTCCGGACGCGGCATACATAATCGCCTCAACCAGATTGGTCTTACCCTGTCCGTTAGGGCCGACCAAAATCGTTGGAGACTCGGAAAACACCAATTCTTGGTGCTCGTAGTTCCGCCAGCCGATCAGCTCAGCGGAGATAATTCTCATTGCTATCGGTTGAGCAGATTTGGCTGCATGAGATAGCGATAGGCCTGCTCGACAGACTCGGAGTCCTTTGACGAATGAGCCGTGAACAGAACGGGACCAGCCTTGACTGGGTCATTGGACGGGGTAAAACCGAGCCGGACAAACTCGCTGTGTGCTCCGACAACTCCGTCGATAACGAGTCGTGGCTTTAGCCAAACGAAAACATCGTCCCCGACGAGGTGGGCATCGACCGATTCACTGGCACTTGCTGTTTCAGTGGCGCTGGTTTCCAGCAGCACCCCATCCGAAGTAAACGAGTATTTGATCGCGCCATCTCGCTCAAGGACGAGCGAAACGCGGCGAGTTGCGTCAACCAGGTCAGATGCAAGGACGATCGCAAACGATGCCCCGCCACCTTTCTCATCCAGCAATCCACGAACCTTCGGGAATGAACCCTTTGCCAGCGATGATGTGACAATCCGGTTCCCGGCCGATATGGCCAACAGTTCCCGCTCACCACCAGCGAGTAACGAAAGCGTGACGGATTCATCGTTTTGGAACATCTTTCCGGCCTCGATGAGAACTCGAGCTGGGACTAGAACGTTCGCGGGCTCAGAGACGGTCCCCGACTTCCAAGGAATATCCCGAGAAGCGATTCGATACCGATCTGTGGCGGTAAAGGAAATGGCGTCGGACGAAATTTCAAGCGAAATATTCATTATCGCTGGCTGTCCGTCGTCCTTTAATGCTGCGACGCCGACTTGAGAAATCGCTTCAGCGAGCAACTCACCGTCGAAACTTCCAATAGCTGCGGGGACCTCTGGGAGGTTGGGGTACTCGTTGAGTGGCATGACGGACATCGTGAATTTGGCAGTACCGGAGGACACCAATAGTTTCGATTCCGACAATGTGACGTTGACCGTGTCGCCGGGGAGCCGGGTCACGATGTCGGCGAGAAGTTTCCCTGAAACGAGCACTGATCCGGAATCCGTAACATCGCCGACGATGGTGGTTCGTGTTGACACGTCGTGATCGAATGACGCAAAGGTGATGCCGCTGTCCGTCGCGTCGATACGAACTCCGGAAAGTGTCGGGTTCGTGTTCTTCGCAGTGAGAAGTTTCGTCACAAAGATAACGGCCTGAGCCAGGACGTCCTTATTGGATTGAAATTTCACGACATGCCTCTCATTTTTGTCGGGTCTCTTATTGTGACACACACCACGCACGTCGCAAAAATGTTTATGTTATTGATTAATTGATCTTCTTAAAGCTCACGTTAATCGTTTTAACGGCGGTGGATATGTGGATAACTCGACAGGTAGCGAGATTCTTGGCTGAACTACAACGGTGAAAGATGTCAACAAACTGTTGGGTAGTTATTGGATTGTTTTAGGAAAAACAACACGAGAATTATTTATCCCCAGAAAAAAACCTCTTGCTGGGGATTAAAGCAAGTTA
>CANGCU010000011.1 GCA_947452355.1 Microbacteriaceae bacterium
GGGGCGTGGTCGGTCGCGATGATGTCGATCGTTCCGTCGGCGACGGCCGCACGCAGTGCGTTGACGTCGTCGGCCGTGCGCAGCGGCGGATTGACCTTGAACAACGGGTCATACGTTCGGGCGGATTCATCGGTCAGGAGCAAATGGTGGGGAGTCACCTCGGCCGTCACCGCAATCCCACGCTTCTTCGCCCAGCGAACAACATCGACCGAGCCGGCCGTCGACACATGGCAGACGTGAAGTCGCGCTCCAACATATTCCGCGAGCAACACGTCACGGGCGATAATCGCCTCTTCGGCGACGCGCGGCCAGCCGCGTAATCCCAATTCACTGGAGACCGCCCCCTCATTCATGACCGCGTCCACCGTGAGCCGTGGGTCTTGCGCGTGCTGAGCGATCACTCCCCCGAATGTCGAGACGTACTCGAGCGCGCGTCGCATGACGAGCGCATCGCCAACACAATGACCATCGTCCGAGAACACCGTGACCCTCGCGCCACTTCGCGCCATCGCACCGATATCGGCAAGTTGCTCTCCTGCCAGTCCTTTTGTGACCGCGCCGACGGGTCGTACATTGACGTAACCAGCAGACAGCCCGCGCGCGGAAACAAGTTCGACAACTTCGGCAGTGTCGGCCACCGGAGAGGTATTCGCCATGGCATGAACCGTGGTGAACCCTCCTGCTGCTGCAGCGCGAGACCCAGAGAGAATCGTTTCTGAGGACTCTCCCCCGGGCTCACGCAGATGAGTGTGTAGGTCGACGAGTCCCGGTAGCGCGACGAGACCGGCCGCATCAACCACGCGATCAGCCTTTGACGTGACTTTCCCGACCTCGCGAATGACACCGCCCGCCACAAAGATATCGGCGGCGGCGCCACCGAGGAGTGACGCACCACGAATCAGAAGGGTCATCGGGAATCTCCTCGCAACGTGTACAACAGGGCCATTCGCGCGGCAACCCCGTTCGCCACCTGCTCTGTCACGGTTGATTGGGGTGAGTCCGCAACTTCGCCGGAAATCTCGAGCCCGCGGTTCATTGGCCCAGGATGCATCACGAGAGCAGTCGGTGCGAGTCGCTTGAGCCGACTGACGTTCATTCCCCACAAGGAACTGAATTCTGATTCCGACGGGAAAAACCCGCTCGACATACGTTCCTTCTGAACACGAAGAGTCATGACAACATCCGGTTTCAGGTCGATGGCGTCGTCAAGAGTCGACACCGTTGAAACGCCCCACTCATCAATGTCGCGCGGAAGAAGTGTTTGTGGCGCTGCAAGAGTGACCGTCGCGCCGAGCGTCCTCAACAGCCAAATGTTGCTTCGGGCGACGCGGGAATGAAGGATGTCCCCAACGATCGCGACCGAAATGCCGCCCAAGTCTTTGCCACGACCGTCATCTCCGAGCAATCTCGCGCGCATGGTGAAGGCGTCGAGGAGCGCCTGAGTCGGGTGTTCGTGGGTACCGTCGCCAGCGTTGATGATGTGCGACTCCACCCACCCACTGTTTGTGACCGTCGAGGCCACACCAGAATTCGAATGACGTAACACGATGAATTCGGCGCCCATTGCCTCGAGGGTTTGAAGCGTGTCTTTCAGGCTTTCGCCCTTGGAAACGCTTGAGCCCTGGGCGGTGAAAGTCATGACGTCCGCGCCGAGACCGAGCGCTGCAGCCTCGAAGGACAGCCGTGTACGTGTGCTGTCTTCAAAAAAGACGTTGGCGACCGTCTTACCTCGCAGTGTTGGCAGCTTCTTAATATCTCGGCTGCGAACATCCACCATGTCAATCGTTGTGTCCAACAGTCCGACGGCCTCGGCATGCGATAAATCACGCGTCGAAATCAGATGCCTCACGCGATGCTCACCTCGTCGGACCCATCGACCTCGGTAATCGACACATTGACCCGTTCACTCGTCGATGTCGGAAGATTCTTGCCGACAAAATCGGCCCTGATGGGTAATTCACGATGTCCACGGTCGATGAGCACGGCGAAACGCACGACGTTCGGCCGGCCAAGCGCCGTGATTGCATCGAGCGCCGCTCTGACCGTTCGCCCTGAGTACAACACATCGTCGACGAGGATGACGGTACTTCCGTTGATCCCGGTTGCAGGTATCTCTGTCGCCACAGTCGTGCGGGTCGATTGAATGCTGAGATCGTCACGGTACATCGTCACGTCGAGCGTTCCGACCTGAACATCCTGGGGTTCAATATCCGCGACAAGGCGGGCCAACCGCTTCGCGAGGTGAACACCTCGGGTTGGAATCCCGAGAAAGATCAGTCCGTCGAGACCTCGTTGAGATTCAACGATTTCATGGGCAATTCGTTTGAGCGCGCGGTCTATATCCGGCTTCGTGAGGACGATACGTGCCACTCAGTATTTCCTTTCCCGCCTCACAGGACGCTTTAAAGGAGTGTGTTGGAATTAGTCTAACGGAGATTCTATTTTTCGCGTGAGACAGCGCCGAGGATGCCGCCGATAAATGACAGCGCGTCGTCGGACCCGTATTCCGAAGCCAACGCAAGCGCCTCTGAGCGAACCACATCCGCTGGAGTTTCCGTGAAAAGCAACTCCCACACTGCGATCCGCAGAATGGCACGGTCCACGGGGTACAACCGGGCAAGTGTCCATTCCCGCAGTGCGGCGGTTATCGTCGAATCGACTCGGATTCCGTTGGTATCCAGACCCGCCAGAATCGACCGCACGTAGTCCGCTTCGGACAAGGACTGCAATTTATCGGCCTGCCGCGAGTTAAAGTCAAACAGCGCCTGTGTCAGCGAGCGACCGCGTTGATCCGCCTCATAGAGTGCATCAAACGCCGCCTTACGGGCCTTAGTTCGAGCGGACACTACTCGTTGACGCGACCGAGGTACGAACCGTCGCGCGTATCGACCTTCACCTTGGTCCCCTGCTCAAGGAACAACGGCACCTGAATCTCGAGTCCCGTTTCTACCGTGGCCGGCTTGTTCCCACCAGTCGATCGGTCACCTTGAAGTCCAGGCTCGGTGTAGGTGATTTCCAACACCACGGATGCGGGAAGCTCGATATAGAGAGGTTCTTCATTGTGCATCGCAATTTGAACGTTCTGGTTCTCAAGCATGTAGTTCTTCGCATCCCCAACCGCTGTCGCGGAGAGGGTGATTTGGTCGTAATCATCCAGATTCATAAATACGAAACTGTCGCCATCCTGATAGAGGTACTGGTAGTCCCGTCGATCCACGGTTTCGAAATCGATTTTCGTTCCCGCATTGAACGTGCGGTCAACGACCTTGCCGGTCATGACGTTCTTGCACTTCGTGCGAACGAACGCGCCACCCTTTCCCGGCTTGACGTGCTGAAACTCGATGACGGCCCAGAGTTGACCGTCGAGATTGAGAACGCTGCCGTTCTTGATGTCGTTCGTTGATGCCATGGCGGATAGTGCCCTTCGTGTTGGTGTGATGCAGGACTGCGGTTTACCGGCGCGCTCGGAGCGCAGCGAGCGCAACGTGATACGAGTTGACCCCGAAACCCGCGATGACTCCCGTTGCAACGGCGGAAATCACCGACGTGTGACGGAATTCTTCACGCGCATAGGGGTTCGAGATGTGGACTTCGATTAACGTACGGCCCGATTCGGTTACCATCGCGACCGCGTCGCGAAGCGCGTAGGAATAATGCGTGAATGCCGCGGGGTTCAGAATGACGTCCGCAGTGGTGTCGATTGCCTCGTGCAACCACCCAATCAATTCTGACTCATCGTTTGTCTGGCGAACGTCGATCGTTTCACCAACCAGTGCCGCGTCGTTCAACGACGCGCTCAATTCATCCCACGTAGTTGTCCCATAAACGTCGGGTTCGCGGCTTCCCAGTCGCGACAAATTGGGTCCGTTAAGGACGAAAATCGAGCTCATGGTTCTAGCCTAACCAGCGATCTCTTGATACGCCGCGAACAACAACGAGTCGTCCGCGACCGTTGTCACAGTCGGCCGACCGATTCCATCCAACAAAACAAAACGCAGCGCGGCTCCGCGCGCCTTCTTATCGCGTTGCATGGTTGCTCGGAGTGTCTCCCAGCGCCCACCGGGATACACCAGCGGCAACCCAAGTCTCTCGCCCAGGATCAGTCGGTGGCGGTCAACGTCGTCATCACTGAGGGCGCGAACCAGACGAGACAACTCGGCGGCGAACATCATCCCGATGCTGATTGCGACCCCGTGTCGCCACCGATAACGTTCGGCGTGCTCAATGGCGTGGCCAAGCGTATGCCCGTAGTTGAGTATCTCGCGTAGGCCGAGTTCAGTGAAGTCTTCACTCACGACTGTCGCTTTGACCTGAATTGCCCTGCGTATCACATCGGCAGAAAGCTCGGTTGACAGATCAAGGCAGGTCTCGATGTTGTTGTCGAGGTCATCGAGAATGGATGGGTCTGCGATGAAACCAGCCTTTGCGATCTCGGCGAACCCGGTACGAACCTCCGTCTCGGGGAGGCTCGCAAGAAGTTCTGTATCAACCAACACTGCAGCGGGCGCGTGAAATGAGCCGACCAGGTTCTTTCCCTCAGCGGTGTTGATTCCAGTCTTTCCACCGACGGCCGCGTCGACCGATCCCAACACCGTGGTTGGAATGTGAACTATTCGAACGCCACGCAACCAGGTCGCGGCAACAAAACCAGCGAGGTCCGTCGTTGCGCCGCCGCCGAGTGAAATCACCGCGTCGCTCCGCGTGAAATCCGCTTGGCCCATAATTCCCCAACAGAAGGCTGCAACTTCAATCCGTTTCGCGTCCTCGGCGTCGGGTACCTCGGCAAGCAGCACATCGACGACACCCGCCAAAGACTCGCGAATACGCGACGCCTCCGCCGACATAATCGGTTGGTGAATCAGGAGCGCTTTCGATACCTGCGCACCCAAACGCTCTCGAAGTTCGTGGCGGACGCCATGTCCAATGGCGACGTCATACGGTTCTCGACCGCCAACCGTAACCGTTTTCACTGTGCGACCTTCAATCGGGTTGCGAGGTCGTCCGCAATGGAATCCATCGTGCCTTTGCTCGTATCCACGATGAAACTCGACAGCTCGTCGTATATCGGCTGCCGAACAGAAACGAGTTTCTTCCATGAGTCGATGCCGTCGGTGAGTAACGGCCGAGTACCCGCCGCCAGACGGGACGTGATTGCCTCGGGCGTTGCGGTGATGAGGATCACGTTGTGATCAAGCAAATCGAGTCGAGTGTCCACATCGAGAATGGCCCCACCACCGAGTGCCACGATCCCATCCGTCCCCAGCGCTGAAACTACCGCCGCTCGTTCCCAGACCCGAAATGTTTCCTCACCGACATGTTCGAAAATGTCGGGTATCGGACCGTGTTCCGCGACCACAAGTTTGTCCGTATCGACGAAACCCACGCCTAATCGAGCGGCAACGCGCCGACCTAAACGAGATTTTCCCGCTGCGGGCGGTCCGATGAGAACCGCGCGTGGTTTCACGCGTTGTCCTGTTTTGTTCGCCGCGCCTCCGGAATTGACTCAAGGTATGACTGCAGGTTGCGGCGAGTCTCACCGACTGAGTCGCCGCCGAACTTCTCCATGACTGCCTCCGCGATCACGAGTAGGACCATCGCCTCGGCAACGACCCCCGCTGCGGGAACCGCACAGACATCCGAACGCTGGTGATGAGCGGTGGCTTCCTCGCCCGTCGCGACGTCCACGGTGCGAAGAGCTTTGGGAACCGTCGCGATGGGTTTCATGCCGGCACGGACCCGAAGCACCTGCCCTGTTGACATTCCACCCTCGATGCCACCGGCTCGGTCGGTCGTTCGTTCGAGACCGTCACCTAAAACAATCTCATCGTGTGCGGCGCTACCCGGCCGACGCGTGGACTCGAAACCGTCTCCGACCTCGACTCCCTTAATTGCTTGAATTCCCATCAACGCACCCGCGAGTCGCGAATCGAGGCGTCGATCCCAATGGACAAAGGACCCGAGTCCGGGCGGAAGCCCGTACACGACCACCTCAACAATTCCACCAAGTGTGTCGCCATCTTTGTGAGCGGCGTCAACTCGTTCGATCATGAGGGCCGATGTTTCAGGGTCGAAACAGCGGAGCGGATCGGTGTCTAGTGCGTCGACATCGGACGAGCGAGGCAAAGGCCTTCCCTCCGGCACGACCACTGTTCCGATTGACACGGTGTGGGCTACTGCCGTGATTCCCAGTTCCCCCAAAAACGCTCGTGCTACCGCGCCTAATGCGACACGTGTCGCGGTTTCACGTGCCGACGCACGTTCCAATACGGGGCGCGCGTCGTCGAAATCGTATTTTTGCATGCCAGCTAGATCTGCGTGACCTGGTCGCGGACGAGTCAAGGACGCACCGCGAGCACTCTCGAGAACGCTAGGATCAACGGGCTCAGGATTCATCACATCCACCCACTTGGGCCATTCTGTGTTCCCGATTCGCAGAGCAATGGGGCCACCCATCGAAAGACCGTGCCGAACTCCCCCCGAGAGTGAAATCTCATCAGCTTCGAATTTCATCCGCGCACCACGACCATATCCCAGTCGCCGGCGAGCCAGATCGGCTCGAATCCCGTCCATCGACACCGGAATTCCCGCCGGAAGCCCCTCGATAATTCCGATGAGTTCAGGTCCGTGTGATTCACCCGCGGTTAGCCAACGCATGACTCTATTGTTCCAGACTGGTGTTCAATCACAGACCAACGGCCGCGCGCATCGCCGCAACCACACGTTCCTCACCGGGTAGCGGATCGTCGACCGATTCACCGTAAAAAACGCGCGCCTGGCGGAGTGCCTGCCACATCAGCATCGAGAGTCCGCCCATGGAGTCCAAGCCACGATTCGTCCACTCTGTTGCAAGAGCGCTTGGCCAGGGGTCGTAAACGACATCGAACAGGAATTCGGCATCGAGTGACTCGATTGCGTCCTCGGAAAGTTCAGCGCTTGCCGGCAACGAACTCACGAGAATATGTGCCGATTCGATTGAGTCTCCAAATGATGACACACGCGAACGAATCCCGAGACGTCGGGCCAGCTCCTCGATTTCAGTGGTCTTGGCTGGATCTCGCACAACGATGTCGAGCCACTCGACTCCGAGGTCGTGCAAGCTCACAACGAGTGATGCTGCCGTAGCACCCGCGCCCAGCAAGATAGCCCGTTCGAATTCGCTTCCGAACCTTTCGCGTATGGCCGTCGTCGCGCCCCACACATCGGTGTTGAACCCGTGCCAATCGTTCGCGCGTCGAACAATCGTGTTGACCGACCCCGTCAGGATTGACAGATGGCATTGCCGCGAAAGCAATGGTCGGGCGACCTGTTTGAGGGGCATCGTCAACGACAAACCCTCCCACGACGCGTCCAATCCTTTGACGTAGGCCTCTAGTTCTCGAGCGGTCACATCTGTCAGCGCGTAGGTGGCATCAATGCCAAGTGCCGAGATTGCAGCGCGATGCAAGGCGGGCGACTTCGAATGCCCGATGGGGCTTCCGATGACACCGAAATTCCTAGCCACAGTAGGCTGCGTTCTCCTTGCTGGCGTTGCACCAGTTCCGCAACTCCTGAACAGCGGCTGCGTGTTGCGCGGCGGTTTCTGAAAACTTCGTTTCACCTGTCTTGAGATTCACTGGCACAAAGTAAAACCATGGTCCGGGAGTAGGGTCCACAACAGCCTTCAACGCGACCTCGCCCGGGGCCCCGATAGGACCAATCGGCAATCCCTTGTGCACATACGTGTTGTACGGATTAGATGCATCGGCACGCTCCGCCTCGGTCGTCCAGACCGTGTCGAGATTCCCCGTGCCGTACGCAACCGTCGCGTCCGACTGCAACTTCCAATCGGCGTCGAGGCGATTTTGAAAAACTCGCGCGACTTTTCCATAGTCGTCGGGGTTGCTTCCCGCTTCACGCTGGACGAGTGCGGCGAAAGTGACGACCGCGTACCGTTTGGTTTCAGGCACAGCGAGCGCATCGAGCCGGGAATTCAATTCGTCCACCATTGTCTGAATGATCGACGTGGCATCCTGACCGGGGTTGAATTCATATGTCGCGGGGAAGAGAAAACCCTCAACCGACGGCGCTTTGTCGGAGAGTCCAAAAACTGTTGGATCCGCGGCCGCTGATTCGAAATCTGCGACGGCAATTCCCGTGGCCTCGCTCAATTTGTCGAACGTCGACGAGAGGACGGATCCTTCGGGAATCGTCACTTTAAGCGTGATTCGGTTGGCGGGATTTCCCAAAATCTCGACGGCGGACGCGGCACTCATCTGTGTTTTCAGTGTGTACGTTCCGGGTGTGAAGACGATCGACGAGTCCGCCAACAGCAGCCTGTACACGGCGTCGAATGACTTGGTCACTCCCGCGTCGACCAACTTTTGCGCAATTGAATCGCCGAACTCTCCCTGTTCGATGGTGATCTCGATGTCCGGCGAGATTCCCGTCCCCTCGAAGTCATTGTTTGCGGGCAGCCCGAGGATTTGACGAACCTTCGCCTCGTAGTTCGACCACGCGTACCAGCTGCCACCACCGCCGATCACGAGGATTGAGATCAGCACCGTGACAATAACGCCCCGTCGACGGGTCGATGATTGCGAGCGCGCTCCACGCCGTGAGTCGTTCATGAGTCCTCCACCATTTCCCCCAGTGTATTGCCGGCACGTTCCGCCGCGAGTGCAGTCTCCAGCAGGACAGTCGCTGCAACCTGGTCGATCATCGCACGTCCGGATTTCACGGTATGGGACGCGTCGTGAAGCGCGCTTTGAGCGCTAACCGTCGTGAGACGTTCATCGACGAGTCGCACAGGCACTGCGGACTCGTCGCGCAATTGTCGCGCGAAAGTTCGGGCATCAGCCGTGGAGGCGGTATCCATTCCATCGAGGCCAATCGGCAGGCCGCAGACAAACTCGAGCGCGTCATACTCGCGAGCCAAGGACAGCAATTCCATCATTGCCTCGTCGCGTGCGAGGGTTACAACCGGAACAGCCATTAGCCCCTGGGGATCGCTCCGCGCGACCCCTACCCGACTGCGTCCGACGTCGATTCCAATACGAATACCGTTACGCATGGAGGATTATCCGAGTGCTGCGCGGACATCATCCAATGCGGCGGCGATCAACGATGGCTCGAGTCCGCCTCCCTGGGCAACGTCGTCGCGACCGCCGCCACCGCCACCGAGGACACTCGCGGCTCGTTTAGCGAGAACACCGGCGGATAACCCCGCAGTACGGGCCTCCGGCGTGGTCGCGACAATAACCGCAGATTTCCCGTCGATTTCCGCGCCGAGAGCAACGACTCCGACGACCGCACCGAGACGATCCCGGACATCAATCACAAGTTGGCGAAGTGAATCGCTTGAATCGAGGACGCCAACGGACGCAATCACTGCAGTGCCTGACCCAATCGCTACCGCTCCCTCGACAAGAGCCGGCACTCGCTCACGAACTGCCGCGGCCTGATGTTGAGCGATGGTCCGTTCCGCGTTCTTCAGTTGCTCAATCAAATCCGCGATGCGCACCGGGATCAATTCTTTCGGCGTCTTTAGTGTCGTCATCAGCTCACTGACGAGCGCACGCTCCGCCGCAAAAGAGTCAAAGGCCGCTGTGCCCACCAACGCTTCGACACGCCGATTCGTCGAACCAATACTTGATTCTCCGATCAGATTGATGAGCCCAATCTCGCTGGAACGAATAACGTGCGTTCCCGCGCAGAGCTCTCGCGACCACTCGCCACCGATATCGACCACTCGAACCGTGTCACCGTACTTCTCACCGAAGAGCGCCATTGCACCAGAATTCTTGGCTTCGTCGAGCGACATGACTCTCGTCACAACGTCAAGGTTGTCCGAGATTGCGTTGTTCGCGATGTTCTCGATTTCGGATCGCGTAGCCGCTGAGAGCCCTTGATTCCACGCGAAATCGAACCGCATGTACCCGGCCTTGTTGTAGGAACCGGCCTGGTGTGCGTCATTGCCGAGTGTCTGTCGAAGTGCTGCGTGAACTAGGTGAGTGGCCGAGTGGGCCTGCGCCGCACGCTGACGGTACGTCACGTCGACCACCGTCGTCACGGCGTTGTCGACGCCTACTTCACCGTCCGTGATTCGAACGGTGTGGGCGGTGAGACCCTTGATTGGACGCTGAACGTCGAGAACTTCAGCGGAGAAGCTGTCGCCGACGATGACACCTTCGTCAGCGTCCTGACCACCGCTCTCGGCATACAGACTTGTTTCGCGCAGAATCAACTCGACCGTGTCACCGACTTTCGCAGCGGGCACCGAAGCGCCGTCCCTGATGATGCCGAGGACCGTCGTTTCCGTAGTGAGGTCGTCATATCCAGTGAAAACTGTTTCGCCGGAGGTGCGAAATTCACCGTAAACCGACACGTCAGCGAGCGAACCCCGCTTTGCTTTGGCATCGGCTTTTGCGCGGGTTTTCTGTTCAAGCATCAAGGCATCAAACGTTGTCCGATCGACGGTCAGCCCTGCCTCTTCGGCCATCTCCAGCGTGAGGTCGATTGGGAAACCGTAAGTATCGTGCAACAGAAAAGCCGTGTCACCGGCAAGCGCGTCCGACGACTCCTTCTTCTGCTCCGCGACCGCGAGGTCGAGAATCTGAGTCCCCGACGCGAGCGTGCGGAGGAACGCTTCTTCCTCGCCGACGGCCGTTCGCGAAATCCGATCGTAATGCGTTGCCACGTCAGGATAGGAAGCCTGCATCGCGTCGCGCGACGCGGCGAAAAGTTCCGTAAACGTTGGGGCGTCTACGCCCAATAGCCGCATTGCACGCACCGAGCGCCGCAAGAGACGGCGAAGGATGTAGCCACGACCTTCGTTACCCGGCATCACGCCGTCGCTCATGAGCATGAGGGAGGAACGAATGTGATCCGCAACTACTCGCATTCGCACATCGTCATCGTGATCCGCGCCATAACGGCGTCCAGAAATCGCGGCCGCGCGGTCCAGTACCGGCCGAACCTGATCGATCTCGTACATGTTCTCGACGCCCTGCTTGAGGAAAGCGACACGCTCCATGCCCATTCCCGTGTCGATATTTTTTCGAGGGAGTTCACCGTCGATGGTGAATTCAGTCTTCGATTTCACATCGGAGATGAGGTACTGCATGAAGACGAGGTTCCAGATCTCGATGTAGCGCGTGTCGTCTACCGCCGGACCACCGTCTGGACCGTAAGCCGGTCCGCGATCAAAATAGATCTCCGAACAAGGCCCGGCGGGTCCGGGCTGTCCGGTCGTCCAGAAATTGTCGGTCTTGCCGAACCGCTGGATTCGATCGTCGGGGATACCCGCGACCTTCTTCCAGAGGTCGATTGCTTCATCGTCCTCTTCATAAACCGTGACCCACAGGTCTTTTTCCGCGAAACCGAGACCGCCGTCAGACTCTGGCGTCGTGAGAAGTTCCCACGCAAACCCGATGGCACCCTCCTTGAAGTAGTCGCCAAACGAGAAGTTTCCGTTCATCTGGAAGAACGTCCCATGACGCGTGGTCTTTCCGACCTCCTCGATGTCGAGAGTTCGGATGCATTTTTGCACCGACGTCGCTCGCGGGAATGGGGCGGGCACAACACCCGTCAGATAGGGAATGAACGGCACCATTCCGGCCACCGTAAACATGAGCGTGGGGTCGTCTGACACGAGAGAAGCGGAGGGCACAACCGTGTGCCCTCGATCGGCAAAGTAGGTCAACCAACGACGTTGGATTTCAGCGGTTTCCATGATGTTCCCTACGCAGCCCGTGACTCATCGGATAGTTGAGAGGTGCATTCACGCTTCACGCCGACGGCAAACCACGCGAACGATTTCACGGCCACTCCTCAGTGTTTTGTCAAAGTTTACGGGAATACGAAAGGGGTGGACTCGAAAGCCCACCCCTTCTCGGTTGGGCTTTATCGCGCCGCGTAGTACTCGACGACGAGCTGTACTTCGCAGGTCACGGGGACCTCGGAGCGCTTCGGGCGGCGAACAAGGCGCGCCTGAAGTTTGTCAAGTTTGACATCGAGGTACTCGGGAACGGGAGGAAGGACATCGCGGTGAACACCGATTGCCGAGTCCTGGAAAAGCGGGGTTCCTTCGCTGCGCTCTTTGACGTGAATCATTTGACCGGGCTTGACGCGGAACGACGGACGGTCGACAAGTTGGCCGTCGACGAGGATGTGGCGGTGCACAACCATTTGACGCGCCTGAGCCGACGTGCGCGCGAATCCCGATCGAAGGACAAGAGCATCAAGTCGCATCTCGAGTAGCTCGACCAGGTTTTCACCCGTGAGTCCCTGAGTGCGTCGCGCCTCGTTGAAGGTGTTGCGCATCTGCGCTTCGCGAATGCCGTATTGCGCGCGGAGGCGCTGCTTTTCGCGCAGACGCATTGCGTAGTCGCCCTCGGATTTGCGCTTGGTTCGGCCGTGCTGTCCGGGTGGGAAAGCGCCTTCGCCCATCAGGCGAGCGGCCTTCGGGGTCAGTGCGATGCCGAGTGCTCGCGACAGGCGAACCTTGGCGCGGGTGCGGTTTTTGTCAGACATGGTGTCCTTTTCATAGCGTGACGAACAATGGAATTTCCCCCACAACGGGGAAAGAAACATGAGGGCCACGGAGCCGGCTACAGGCTCCGATTCTTGTGAGGAAGACGCAGCCGCACGTCTGTACTCTCAAGTGGTGTCTCTACCCTAACAGAAACGGGGAACCGACACCATTCAGCGGCCCTTCAGAATTCCTCGAATTCGAGCGAGACGTTCGGCGAGTTCTTTTTCCCGACCGTAGCCACTGGGCGTGTAATACTCCGGCGCGTCACCGATGCGGTATTCCTGCTGAGCTACTCCCCCATCGATGTCATGCGGATAGACATATCCCTTCCCGTGACCCAACTGTTTCGCACCCGCGTAGTGCGCGTCACGGAGATGGGGTGGCACCGGTTCAAACTTCCCGGCACGAATGTCGCGAATCGCTGTGTCAATCGCGACAATAACCGCGTTGGACTTCGGTGCAAGTGCGAGATGAATCGTTGCCTCCGCGAGCGGAATTCGACCCTCGGGCATTCCAATGAACTGAACAGCATCCGCGGCGGCGACCGCAATCGTCAACGACGAAGGATCCGCGACGCCAATGTCCTCGGCGGCAAGGATGACCAGTCGTCGGGCAATGAACCGAGGGTCCTCCCCCGCTTCAATCATGCGGGCCAGATAGTGAACTGAAGCGTCAACGTCACTACCTCGGACTGACTTGATGAAGGCACTGATCACGTCATAGTGTTCGTCGCCGTTTCGGTCGTAGCGTAGGAGCGCACGATCGCTCGCAGCGGCGACGGTCTCTGCCGTCACCACACCGCCAGGACCAACGACATTCGCCGCTGCCTCGAGGGTCGTGAGCGCGCGGCGCGCATCACCACTCGAGAGCAAGACCAGCGCGTCGACCGCCTCCTCATCTACCGACACACCTCCCGCCAATCCCTCAGGTGACGTAACCGCCCGTTGGACAAGTTCGGCGACATCACTGTCAACGAGTGGCCGAAGCGTGAGGAGGAGCGATCGGCTGAGAAGCGGTGTGATCACACTGAAGGATGGGTTTTCGGTCGTGGCGGCGATCAACGTGACCCACCCGTTTTCCACACCGGGAAGTAGAGCATCCTGTTGCGCCTTCGAGAAGCGATGAATCTCGTCCATGAAGAGCAACGTTGAGCCACCACCGTCGCTGATTCGTGACAACGCCGATTCCATGACGTCCCGAACGTCCTTCACTCCGGCGGTCACCGCGGAAAGTTCGACAAAGTGACGCTGCGAGGTGCGGGCGATGACACTCGCGAGTGTCGTCTTGCCCGTGCCCGCGGGACCCCACAGAATGACGGAGACGCCACTGGTCCCCTGCGGTTCTGCCAACTGTCGCAGTGGCGAACTTGGATGAAGCAGGTGGTTTTGCCCGACGATTTCGTCGAGTGTGCGCGGACGCATGCGGACAGCAAGCGGCGCCGTACCACCAAAAAACCCAGTTTCACCCGCCACATCACCATGATAGGCGCGAGTAAGGTTCGGTAACGGTTCAGAAACGATGTGTTCGGGGTACCTCGCGCTGTGTACGCTTGACGGGTGAGCAGCGAAACAACATTTGGTCGGGTTGATGCCGACGGTACCGTGTGGGTCAAAGACGGCGATTGGCGAAGTGTCGGTCAAGTCGTCGATGCGACTCCCGACGAGGCCCTCGCTTTTTATGTCTCGCGATTCACGGAACTTGCGTCCCAGGTGATGTTGCTTGAGCAGCGCGCCAAAGCAGGAGCCGCTGCTCGGGATTTGCTCGCGGCGATCGAAAAGCTTGTCGTTGCGTTGACTGACGCTCATGCGGTCGGTGACCTAAACGCTCTTCGCCTCAGAGTTGGTGTCGTCGCGGAGTCGATTGCGGGACTCAAAGAAAAGCAAGAAGCCGAGAACAAGGAAGCGTCCGCCGAGTCACTCGCGCGACGAACGGCGATCGTCGAACGGGTGGAGGCGATTGCCTCGCAGATTGACGGCGCAATCCACTGGCGCAATGCGCAAAAAGAAATTGCCGACCTTTTCGAGGCATGGAAGAGTGAACAAAAGCTGCCGGTCCGAGTTCCCAAGAAGGTCGCTGACGACCTGTGGAATCGCTTCAAGACGGCACGCCAAACATTCGACAAGGCACAGCGACTTTTCTTTCACACCAAACAATCCGCGGATAAAGAAGCAAAAAGTGTCAAGACGGACTTGTGTGAAAAAGCAGAAGCTCTCGCGGCAAAAGGTGCCGACGGCATCGGTGCCTATCGCGCGCTGCTCGAGGCGTGGAAGAAGGCACCTCGCGCCAACCGCGCTCTCGATAACCAATTGTGGGATCGATTCAAGGCCGCCGGTGATGCCCTGTACAACGCAGGTGCAGCGGAGTGGAATGCCAATCGTGATGCCAAGCAGGCCCTTCTCACCGAATACGCTCATCTACTCACCGAAAAAGACGTTGACAAGGCCAAACGTGGTTTTCGCGACCTTCGCACAAAGTGGGACGGTATCGGCAATGTCGCCAAGGCCGATGAGCGCGCCATCAACGACGGTTTCAA
>CANGCU010000012.1 GCA_947452355.1 Microbacteriaceae bacterium
GAAGGCGGCCAAGGCTGCTCTTCCCAAGGACACCTCGGCACCCAAGGCGTAATTCGTCGTTGGTGTCATAACCGAAGTCCCCGTCGAAAGGCGGGGACTTCGGTCGTTTAACCAGCGAAATACAAGGTTTGTCCAATAAACGTCCAATGAACAGACAAGGTTCGTCCAAGTCGCTTACATGAACGCAGATCTCGTTTTAGCGTTCAAGAGAACTCACCACAGAGGGTTCCCAAAGGAGACAAACAACATGAATAAATGGAGCAAGGTCGTATCGGCAACTGCCGCTGCGGCCCTCATCGGTTTTGGTGGTTTTGCCGTGACGAGCGCCAATGCCGCAACGGACGACCAAATCGCGTCGTACCTCACGGACGCCGTTGCCGCCCAGTTGGGGCTCACGTCGACGGACGCATTGCACCAGATCATCATTGACGCAATGGCGAACAACCTCATCGATCCGAACGTGACGGCTGCAGCCGGTGCGACTGTTGACGGCGTATCCACGCTGACCCCCGAGGAGTTGGCGGCGTTGCTTGACGCAAACCTCACACAGCAACTCTCAACAATCGAGCAGACCCTGATTGACCTCGGGGTCAATCCTGACCCGAACGCGCCAGTTGATCCTCCCGTTGTTGTTGATGACGAGAGTGACGACACGACGGACGACGACAGTGACGAAAGCGATGTTGTCGAGTCGGACGATGTCGATGACGATTACGGAACGCCCGGTGTCAGCGACGACGATACTGAGACTGACGATGTTTCCGATGTCGACGGTGACGATGAGTCGGACGACGACGACGACCAAGACAACGACTAAACCGTCTCGGTTTCACGCTGAGGTCCCCGTCGAAAGGCGGGGACTTCGGTCGTTCGTGGGTAGCATCAAGACGTGATCACGAATCCCACCGACCCCGCTGTGAAGGCTGTCAAACGATTGGCGCAGCGTTCGCGACGTGACGATGCGGGGGTGTTCATCATCGAGGGGCCGCAAGCGGTTCGAGAACTGCTGACGTTCGCCCCTCAATCCGTCGTCGACGTGTTCTATACCGCGGCGTTCGCCGAAAAGCACAGCGGGATTGTGCAGTTGGCCGAACGATCACCCGCAACCGTTGACGAGGTGACCGACAAGGTGCTCGATGCAATGGCCGACACGGTGTCACCTCAGGGCGTGATCGCCGTGGCGACCCTGCTGTCACACTCGCTTTCGGAATTAGACGAGGTGCGCCTCGTCGCCATCTGTGACGAGATTCGAGACCCCGGTAACGCGGGAACGGTCATTCGCGCTGCGGATGCCGCGGGTGCCGACGCCGTCATCTTGACGGGCGACTCGGTTGATCTGCACAACCCCAAGCTTGTCCGTTCAAGTACCGGGTCGATTTTCCACCTGCCGATCATCGAACACGATGACCTCGCGGACGTCGTTGAGTGGTTGATGAGCAGGGGAGTCACGATTCTCGCCGCGGCGGCCGATGGCGAATCGATTCCCTCGGTGACGGCGACTCTCGCTAAACCAACCGCGTGGCTCTTTGGGAATGAGGCGCACGGACTGAGCGATGACGCGCGTGCACTCGCTGACACAGTGGTGTCGGTACCGATTTATGGCAAAGCCGAGTCGCTTAATCTGGCGACGGCCGCGAGCGTTTGCCTCTACGCCTCGGCGTTTGCGCAGAGCGGCGGCTAACCCGCTCTCGTCTAGGATTGGGGAGTGTCAAGCATCTCTCCTCAACACGTAGCCGACGTCGTCGCTGCTGCCATTGCCGCAATCACGGCCGCGGCAACCGGCGAGGAACTCAAGCAGGTGCGCACCCAGTTTGTGGCGGATGGATCCCCCATTTCACTGATCAACGCGTCACTTCGGGATGTCCCCGCTGACGAGAAGGCCGAAGCCGGCAAGATTGTCGGACAAGCCCGAGGACAGATCAACCAGGCCTTCGCCGACCGTGAGGCGGTCATCCTTCACGCCGAAGAGCAAACCCGCCTGATGACCGAGGCCGTCGACGTCACCGCCGTCGCATCGCGACGCCGTGTCGGCGCTCGCCACCCGCTCAACCTGCTCATGGAAGAGATGTCTAACATCTTCATCGGTATGGGATGGGAGGTGGCCGAGGGGCCGGAACTCGAAAACGAGTGGTTCAACTTCGACGCACTCAATTTCGACGAAGACCACCCCGCCCGTGCGATGCAAGACACGTTCTTTGTTGAGCCCGCCGAACGTCACCTCGTGATGCGCACGCACACCTCTCCCGTTCAGATTCGCTCGCTCTTGTCGCGTGACCTGCCCGTCTATGTCGTAGCCCCAGGCCGGGTGTATCGCACCGACGAACTCGATGCCACGCACACGCCGGTATTCCACCAGATGGAAGGCATCGCGATCGATAAGGGACTCACGATGGCGCACCTCAAGGGGACGCTCGAACACCTCGCCCGCGCAATGTTTGGTGACGGCGCAAAGATTCGCCTTCGTCCCAACTACTTCCCATTCACCGAGCCCTCGGCCGAACTCGACATCTGGCACCCCACGTTCCGTGGTGGCGCTCGCTGGATCGAGTGGGGTGGCTGCGGAATGGTGAACCACAACGTGCTTCGCGCCGCGGGAATCGACCCGACCGAATACCAGGGTTTCGCGTTCGGAATGGGAATCGAGCGAACGCTCATGTTCCGCAACGACGTCGCCGACATGCACGACATGGTCGAGGGCGACGTGCGTTTCTCTCAGCAGTTCGGAATGGTGATCTAGGTGCGAATCCCCGCCAGTCAATTGCGTGAGTGGGTCGACCTTCCTTCGGATGCGACCCCCGAGCACCTTCACGAAGCGCTCGTCGCGGTCGGTTTCGAGGAAGAAGCGGTGTATCCGAACGAGATTTCCGGTCCGATCGTCGTTGGACAGGTGCTCGAGTTCACGCCCGAACCCCAAGACAACGGCAAAACGATCAATTGGTGTCAGGTGCGCGTTGCGCCGGGCGATTCCGAGGACTCCGTGCGGGGCATCGTCTGTGGTGCGTCGAATTTCGAGGCCGGCGACAAGGTCGTTGTCACCCTGCCTGGTTCGGTGTTGCCGGGACCGTTCCCCATCGCGGCGCGGAAGACCTACGGTCACGTCTCGGACGGCATGATTGCCTCGGCCAAAGAATTGGGACTCGGTGACGAGCACAACGGGATCATCCGTCTCGCGGAATTGGGGCTCGACCCCGAGGTCGGCACCGACGCGATCGCACTGCTGGGACTCGACGATTTCGCAGTCGAAATCAACGTCACCCCCGACCGCGGCTACGCGATGTCGATTCGCGGTGTCGCCCGCGAGTATGCGCACGCGACGGGCGTTTCTTTCCACGACCCCGTCGACGCACTGACGATTACACCAGGCGATGGTTTCCGGGTCGTGATTGACGACACCGCTCCGATCCGCGGAGTCGTCGGGTGCACAGGCTTTGTCACCCGTGTCGTTCGTGGACTCGATCGGTCTCGCCGGACACCCGCCTGGATGGTCAAGCGCTTAGCGCTCATGGGCATCCGATCGATTTCGCTTCCCGTCGACATCTCGAACTACGTGATGATGGAACTCGGCCAACCGACACACACCTACGACCTCAACAAATTGTCGGGCGGGATAACCGTTCGACGGGCCACGAAGGGTGAAAAGCTCACGACCCTGGACGAACAGGTGCGAACGCTGTCCGACGAGGACCTCCTCATCACCGACGAAACCGGACCCATCGGTCTTGCGGGAGTCATGGGTGGCGCGACGACCGAAATCGATGACACGTCGACCGACGTCCTCATCGAAGCCGCAACTTTTGATCCGGTCACCATCGCTCGAACTGCCCGCCGACACAAACTGCCGAGCGAAGCATCCAAACGATTCGCTCGAGGCGTCGACCCGCTCGTGTCCCGCGCCGCGGCCCAGCGAGTCGTTGATCTGTTGGTCGAACTCGGAGGGGGAACCGCCGACACGCTCGGAACGGACCTCGTGCATTTCGAGCCTCGCCCGGCGATTCACCTTCCCGCGGCATTTACCGCGACGCTCATCGGCGTTGACTATTCAACATCCGAAATCGAGACGGTCCTCACTGACATCGGTGCTGTCATCACGGCGGCGAAAGATGGGTGGGATGTCGTCCCGCCATCGTGGCGACCCGATTTGGTTGATGCACCGGGCCTCGCCGAAGAGGTTGCGAGAATTCACGGCTACGACCGCATCCCATCGGCAATCCCGGTCGCACCGCCCGGACGGGGACTGTCCCGATCGCAAGCCGCTCGTCGTCGAGTGGCGCAGGTTCTCGCTGGCGCGGGTCTGACGGAAGTTCTTGCGTACCCTTTCGTCACGACCGAACAGAACGTCCTGTTTGGATCGGCGGACGGTTCACCCGTCGCCGAGATGACGTTGGCCAACGCGCTTGACCCGAACGTCGCTCAGTTGCGCCGCTCGCTACTGCCCGGAATTCTCGACATCGCCAAGCGCAACGTTGCCCGCGGGTTGACCTCGTTAGCACTCTACGAAATTGGTGCAGTATTCCAGCCGTCGGAGACAACGGGATCGGAATCCATCCCCGTTGGCAATGTTCGACCCGATTCGCCGACGCTCGATGCGCTGTACGGCAGTGTTCCCGAGCAACCGTGGCATGTTTCCGCGTTGTTCCTCGGCTCGGTCACTGCCAAGCAGCCTGACCAACCCGCGATTGCGTCGGGATTGGGCGAGGCGCTCGACACCGTCCGCGTGATCGCCACCGCCATCGGTGTTGACGTGATGATTCGCCAAGGCTCGCATCACGCGTTCCACCCCGGTCGATGCGCAGAGGTTTTCGTCGGCGACACGTCCGTGGGCTTCGCAGGAGAAATCGTGCCGAGCGTCGCCGTCGGGCTCGACCTACCTCGAATTGTTGCGGCTCTTGACCTTGATCTTCACGCGCTTATCAACGCCGCACCCGACCACGTTGTCGCAACGCCGGTTCACGTTTTCCCCGCCGCGACCCAAGACGTTTCGCTTGTGGTCGATATTGCTGTGCCGGCCGCTGACGTCCGCACCGCGATTATCGATGGTGCCGGGGAACTGCTCGAAAACGCCGACCTCGTTGACGATTACCGCGGCACAGGGCTCGACGAGAATCACAAATCACTGACCTTCGCGCTGCGATTCCGCGCAGCCGACCGCACGTTGACTCAACAAGAGGCGACGGACGCAAAGCTCGCTGGCGTCGCGGTCGCCGCATCACGTCACAACGCCACGATTCGGGTGTAAAGGTGATGCTTCGAGTCGCCGTCGCCGGAGCCAGCGGTTACGCGGGCGGTGAACTCGTGCGATTGCTGGCTGGACACCCCGAGTTTGAGGTCACCACGGTCACCGCCAACTCCAACGCGGGAAAGCCACTAGGTTCGGTGCACCCGCACCTCTCATCGCTGAACTTGACGCTTCAGGAAACAACTCCCGATGTACTGGCCAATCATGACGTGGTATTCCTCGCGCTTCCCCACGGAAAGTCGGGTGAACTCGGCGACTCAATCGACGCGCGACTGGTCGTCGATTGCGGCGCCGACCACCGGCTCATCGCGGAAAAAGATTGGGCCGACTACTACGGTGGCGATTTTTCGCGGCCGTGGGTCTACGGGATGCCGGAACTCGGGGACCAACGCACGCTGTTGTCCGATGCTACGGCAATCGCTGTTCCCGGATGCAACGCGTCGGCCGTCACGCTGGGGTTTGCGCCGCTCGTCGCAGCAAACCTCATCGACACCGCCGATCTTGTGTCTGTTCTCGCCGTGGGGGTTTCGGGTGCCGGCAAGAGTCTGCGCGAGGACCTGCTCGCCAGTCAAGTACTCGGCAGCGCATCGGCCTACGGAGTCGGCGGCTCGCACCGACACAACCCCGAGATTCGCCAAAACCTTCGCGCAGTTGCACCCGGAAAACAGGACTTTGCTCTGTCCTTCACGCCGATACTTGTGCCGATGTCTCGGGGGATTCTCGCAACGAACACCGCAACGGTGACCACAAGCCACGTCGCCCGGACACGGTCAGTAATCGAAACCGCCTATGCGGACGAACCGTTCATCACACTGCTGCCTGAAGGTGTCCAGCCTCGCACTGCGGACGTACTCGGCTCGAACGCGGCACACATTCAGGTCGCACTGGATGAACGTGCGAGTCGGGTCGTTGTGACAGTCGCCATCGACAATCTCGGTAAGGGAACAGCGGGGGCCGCGATTCAGTCGGCGAACCTCGCGCTCGGCTTCGACGAAACACTAGGACTCACCGCGGTCGGGGTCGCGCCGTGACCGTCACGTATGCGGATGGTTTCGTCGCGGCGGGTATCGCGGCCGGCATCAAGAGCAACGGAAACAAAGACCTCGCCCTTGTCCAGAACCTCGGTCCACTCGATGCCGCCGCCGCGGTTTTCACCAGCAACCGATCGCAAGCTAATCCCATCATCTGGTCGCGCGAAGTGATCAAGGACGGTCGGGTCTCGGCCATCGTTCTCAATTCGGGCGGAGCCAACTGCTTCACGGGACAACAGGGCTTTCAGGCAACACACTCGACCGCCGAAGCAGTGGCCGCCGCACTCGAGACGTCGAGCGGTGACGTACTCGTCTGTTCGACGGGATTGATCGGCGATCAATTGCCAATCGTCAAAATCATGGACGGCATCTCGACTCTCGCACCCAAACTCTCGCCCGACGGTGGGCAGGACGCCGCCGAAGCCATCATGACGACTGACTCGGTGTCAAAGACCGTGAACCGCGATGGCGCCGGGTATCGAATAGGCGGAATGGCGAAAGGTGCGGGGATGCTTGCTCCCGGCTTGGCCACGATGCTCGTCGTCCTGACGACCGATGCAGTCCTGACCCCACATCAACTGGACCACGCACTGCGTTCTGCGACCCGTGTCTCGTTCGATCGGCTCGACTCGGACGGATGCATGTCGACGAACGACCAAGTGACCCTTATGGCTTCTGGCGCGAGCGAGATTGAACCGAACCTTGACGATTTCACCGAACTTCTCACCGACGCCTGTATTGATCTGGCACGGCAATTGCAGCGCGATGCGGAGGGCGCGTCCCACGACATCACGATCACGGTTTCACAAGCCGCAAGTGAGGCGGATGCGGTTGAGGTCGGACGATCGGTCGCTCGAAACAATCTGTTCAAGGCGGCTGTCTTTGGAAACGATGCGAACTGGGGTCGTGTGCTAGCCGCGATCGGGACGACATCCGCCGAATTCGATCCGTACTACGTTGACGTTGTCATGAACGGTGTCCGTGTGTGCACCGCGGGGGGACCCGATCGACCGCGTGACGATGTCGACATGACACCACGAGAGCTTCAGCTGGACATCGTGCTTCACGCCGGTGATGCAACCGCGACGGTCTACACCAACGACCTCACGCACGACTACGTTCACGAGAACAGCGCGTACACCTCCTGATGCCAACGACTCGTCCCATTGCCAGCGCCGCAGCAAAGGCCAGCGTGCTCATCGAGAGTCTGCCTTGGCTTCAATCGTTTGCGGGAAAGACGATTGTCATCAAGTTCGGCGGAAATGCGATGGTGTCCGACGAACTCAAAGAGCACTTCGCCGAGGACATGGTCTACTTGCGGACAGTCGGAGTTCGCCCGGTCATCGTCCACGGTGGTGGACCGCAAATCACGGCGATGCTGGAGTCCCTGGGAATCGCGTCGGAGTTCCGCGCGGGATATCGATACACCAGCCCCGAGGCGATGAGCGTTGTACGCGAAGTCCTCACCGAACACATCTCGGGTGAAATCGTCACGCTCATCAACGCTCACGGCGTCGTCGCAACGGGGATTCCGGGTGATCACGGTTTGTTTACAGGAAGGCGACTCACCTCCGTGAACGGAGAGGACGTCGACCTCGGGCTCGTCGGGGAAGTCATTTCTGTTGAGCCGACTCAGGTAATCGCCGCCCTCGATTCGGGTGCCATTCCCGTTGTCTCGACCATCGCCCCGAATGTTGACGAACCGACCCAAAGCCTCAACGTCAATGCCGATGCCGCGGCGGCTGCTCTCGCTGTGGCGTTGAAAGCCGAGAAGCTCATCATTTTGACGGATGTTCCCGGCCTGTATGCCGACTGGCCCGACACGTCGACCCTGGTGTCCACGATTACCGCCCTCGAATTGCGCGAGATGGTGCCAACCCTCTCGAGCGGCATGATCCCGAAGGCAACCGCGTGTGTCGATGCGGTTGAGGGCGGGGTTCCCAAAGCCGCGATGATTGACGGACGAGTGCCGCACGGAATTTTGCTCGAGGTGTTCACCCCCGAAGGCGTTGGCACCGAAGTTGTTCCGAATGAGAGAGGTTGACCCATGATTCGTCACTTCCGCCGCGACGACGACATCACGCCCGCAGAACAACAACAAATCATCGATCTTGCCATTGCGATGAAAGCCGACCCCTACGCCCACAAGCCTCTCGCCGGACCGAAGTCGATTGCGCTCATTTTCGACAAGACGTCGACCCGCACACGCGTCTCGTTCAGTGTCGGTGTCGCCGACCTCGGCGGCAATCCGCTCATTTTCCAAGCGGGTGACTCGCAACTCGGCGCGAAAGAGTCCATCGCCGACACCGCACGGGTTCTCGACCGCTTGGTCGCCGCCATTGTGTGGCGAACCTTTGCTCAATCGAATATCGACGAGATGGCCCAGCATTCCCGAGTGCCCGTCATCAACTCGTTGTCCGACGCTTTTCACCCCTGCCAGTTGCTCGCGGACCTGCAGACGATTCAGGAACACAAAGGTTCCCTCGCGGGCAAGACAGTCGCCTTCGTCGGAGACGGTTCATCGAACATGGCCAATTCGTATCTCATCGCGGGCGTCATGGCCGGGATGGCCGTGCGAATTGCGACGCCTGTGTCCTACCAGCCGCTCGCGGACGCTCTCACCACGGCAACCCGGATCGCGAGCGAAACCGGGGGATCGGCTCAGGTCACGGCGGATGTTGCCGAGGCCGTCAGCGGCGCGGACGTCGTCGTGACCGACACCTGGATTTCGATGGGTCAGGAAGCAGATAAGGAACGACGCGTCGCGGACTTCGCGGGGTACTCGGTCACCGATCAGCTCATGTCGCTCGCATCGTCGGACGCCATTTTTCTGCACTGCCTTCCTGCTTACCGCGGGTACGAAGTCGACGCGGGCGTGATCGACGGCCCGCAGAGCGCCATCTGGGACGAAGCGGAAAACCGTCTGCACGCTCAAAAGGCTTTGATGCACTTCCTCCTCACGGCGTCCGAATAGCACTCCCATAGACTTGACCAATGGCGACGAACGAGGGTTCACTGTGGGGCGGGCGCTTCTCCAGCGGTCCGTCACCCGAACTTTCGCGCCTGTCGAAATCGACACATTTTGATTGGCGACTCGCGCTGTACGACATCGCCGGGTCGAAGGCGCATGCACGAGCACTGTCCAAGGCCGGTCTTCTGACGGAATCCGACCTCACCGAAATGCTCGCCGGGCTCGACCGAGTGGCCGAGGCAATCGACAACGGGACGCTTGTCGCTAAGGACACCGACGAGGACGTCCACGGTGCACTCGAAAACGCGCTGATCGCCGAGGTCGGACCCGAACTCGGTGGTCGAATTCGTGCAGGGCGCAGCCGCAACGACCAGATTGCGACGCTGACACGGCTGTACCTCCGAGATTCCGCCCGCGCATTCACCGCCGAGTTGACACGCCTCATCGACGCGCTCGTTGCCCAAGCCGAAGCCCACCCCGCCGCGATCATGCCGGGGCGAACCCACCTTCAGCACGCCCAACCCGTCCTTCTCGCGCACACGCTGCTCGCGCACGCGTGGCCGCTCGTTCGGGACATCGAGCGAGCGCGCGACTGGTACGCTCGGTCCGCGGTGTCGCCTTACGGCGGCGGTGCACTCGCCGGAAATTCACTTGGACTCGACGCCGACGCAATCGCGGTCGAGTTAGGGCTCGCGCATGCGGCCGACAATTCCATCGACGGAACCAGTGCGCGCGACGTCATCGCAGAATTCGCCTACATCGGGGCACAGGTCGGCGTCGATATCTCTCGTCTGTCCGAGGACCTTATTCTATGGGCGACTCGCGAATTAGGATTCATCGCGCTTCACGATTCTTTTTCAACTGGCTCGAGCATCATGCCGCAGAAGAAGAACCCCGACATCGCCGAGCTCGCGCGCGGCAAAGCGGGCCGTCTCATCGGAAACCTCACGGGGCTGCTGACGACGCTCAAGGGTCTACCCCTTGCCTACAATCGCGACCTGCAAGAGGACAAGGAACCCGTTTTCGACACGGTCGACACGCTGTTGATGGTGTTGCCCGCTCTCGCCGGGATGGTCGAAACGGTGACGTTCAACACCGACCGAATGGCCGAATTGGCACCGCAAGGTTTCTCGCTCGCGACGGACGTCGCCGAGTGGCTCGTCCGTCAGAATGTGCCGTTTCGCGAGGCGCATGAAATCGCGGGAGCCCTCGTCCAATTCTGCGAGACCAACGGTCTCGAACTCGACGAACCGAGCGACACCGATTACGCCGCCATATCGCCGCACTTGACCGCGGCGGTGCGCACTGTTCTGACAATCGAGGGCTCTGTCGCCTCGCGCTCGGGACGCGGCGGAACAGCACCCCTCCGGATTGTCGACCAATTGTCCGCACTCACCGCAGCCGTTGCCGCCGCTCGAAAGGGATTATCGTGACCGATTCGACCGTGCTCGCTCGCCAGGCGAACGATCCGACGTTTCCTACGCTCTGGGACGAACTCCAATGGCGCGGACTCATTCACGTTTCGACCGACGCCGACGAACTGAAGGCACTGTTCGAGGGCGACCCCATCACGTATTACTGCGGTTTCGACCCGACGGCACCGAGCCTGCACCTCGGAAACCTCGTGCAACTCTTGCTACTTCGTCGCATTCAGTTGAAGGGGCACGCCCCCCTTGGACTCGTCGGTGGATCGACTGGGCTTGTTGGTGACCCGAAACCGACCGCAGAGCGAACCCTGAATGACCGCGAGACCGTTGCCGAGTGGGTCGGTTATCTCGGTTCACAGATTTCAAAGTTCCTCGATTTCTCGGGAAAGAATCCCGCCCGACTCGTGAACAACCTCGACTGGACCCAGCCGATGTCCGCGATTGATTTCCTACGCGAGATCGGCAAGCACTTCCGTGTCGGGACGATGCTCAAAAAGGACGCGGTCAGCGCGCGACTCAATTCCGAGTCGGGTATCTCGTACACCGAGTTCTCTTACCAAGTCCTCCAGGCTCTCGACTTCCTCGAGCTGTATCGCCAATACGGTTGTGTCCTTCAGACTGGCGGAAGCGACCAGTGGGGAAACCTGACAAGCGGCACCGACCTTATTCACAAGGTCGAGGGCGTTTCGGCGCACGCGATCGGCACACCCCTCATCACCAACTCTGACGGGACCAAGTTCGGCAAGAGTGAAGGCAACGCCGTTTGGCTTGACCCGAACCTGACCTCGCCGTACGCGATGTATCAGTTCTGGCTCAACACTCTTGACGCGGACGTCATCGACCGGCTCAAGGTGTTCACGTTCCTCACCCGCGCCGAAATCGAGGCCCTCGCCGCCCAGGTCGAGGCCGAACCGGCGAGGCGGGAGGCGCAGCGCACGCTCGCGTGGCAGGTCACTGCGCTCGTTCACGGCGATGCCGCGGCCGACGCAGTTGTCGCGGCCAGCGCCGCGTTGTTCGGTAACGGAGACCTCTTCGCGCTTGATGCCGAGACCGTCGCGGGCGCAACCGCTGAACTGCCCCAAGCGCACATTTCCGCCGACACGCTCGTGACCAGCGCTCTGGTCGAGTCGGGGCTCTGCTCGTCACTGTCCGATGCCCGACGCGCCATCCAACAGGGCGGTGTGTCAATTAACAACGAGGCCGTCGCCTCCGAAACGGACGTGGTCGGTGACCGCACTCTTGCGGGTGGTGTCTCCATTCTTCGTCGCGGTAAGAAAACTCTCGCCGCCCTCATCATCGGAAAGTAGGAAAGACATGAGCCACGCACTTCTCGTCGTCGACGTTCAGAACTGGGGATTCGCGGGGGACTGGCCCGTGCCCGACCACGAGGCGCTGCTCGAGCGAATCCGAGAACGCGTCGAGCTGGCACGCACCAACGGCGAACTCGTCGTCTGGGTCCAAAACGACGGCGACGCCGACGAGATGGACGCGCCGGGAGAATTCTTCTGGGAACTCGCTCTGCCGCCCGCGGACGGAGAACGGGTCTGGCGCAAGACAAACAAAGACGTCTTCGAATCGAACCCCGACCTCGCCGACTGGCTGCGTGCCCACGGGATCGCCGACCTTGACATCATTGGACTGCAGTCCGAGATGTGTGTGCGGTCATCGACGCTTGGCGCACGTGACGCCGGATTCACCGCAAGCCCGGTGCCCGGACTTCACGGAACGTACCCCGAGGGAACTCACGACGAATCTGGCCCGACGGGGGTCAGCGCCGCGGAGTTGTCGGCGCGCGTCGACGCCGAACTCGCCTAACTCTTCGCGATTGACGCGCGGTAGCGGCCGCGAACGATTCCCGCGAAAATCAGCGACGCAATGGACGCAATCAAGGGAATCAACCCGGTGATGATTGTGCCACCCCACTGGAATTTTTCGACGTCCGCGTCGGACAACAACGAGATGCTGTCGCTGAGGTACACGAGCGGATAAAGTCCCACAACGCACCCCGCAATCGACACGATCATCTGTGATTGGTGGAGGCGCAGGAACTGCAGCCCGTTCTGCGCGTTTCGCGCGAGGTACACAAACCAGGCCGCAAAAGCAGCGGGGACCAGGTCGAAGAACGTCAGGATTCCCGACATCGGCTGGAAGAGCGTCACCCGCATAACGCAACTGATGAGCACCACGCCAAATCCAATGGCGTACGCGAGTTTGACCGAACGCGCCAGCGAAGCGGACAGCGGTGGCAAGGTGACCGGTGCGACCGCTTTGTTCTCCGAAGATGTCGCTCGCGCGCTATCCTCGTCCGCCACAGTCGAAACCGATTTCGCAAATTCCTCGGGGGTTTTCCGTGACGCCCCGACGATAGCCATGATCAGACCGATGATCACGACCACAGCACCCGCTGGCGCAGTGAAGAAGGTGTACCAGTGCAGAACGTTGCCGATGTCGCTCCCGACGGCCGCTGCCGCACCAGAAATGATCAACGGTGCGAGTCCAAAAAGGCACCCCGCACCCGCAGTGATTCCTCCGATTTTTACCGAGTTATCTGCCACCCGTGTTCCCCCCTTCCTCAGTTGCTGCCAGTTCGATTTTCACTCTTCGAACCCAAATTGTCCTAGCGAATCGAGAACCGACCCGTCGAGCTTATTCCCGCGCCTTGTAGAGTGCGCGCAGGACGGCGAGAACGACGTAGGCCCCTATGCCCATAAGCATCGGCGAGATTCCGACGGCGGGACCCCACGCGGGGGCCTCCGACGGGTCCCGCCCGCCCGTCATGACTCCCGTGAAGCTATTGATTCCCAGGAGCATCGGTGTCCAAATCCCTCCCGCGACAGCGACCAACGCTTGCACGCGGATCAACCGTGCGAGTGCGGCACGAGACGGCTGGGTGTCGCTGTCGGGGTCGACCTTCCGAGCTGCCCACAGTGACCACGCCGCGATGACGATGGGGGATGCGCCGAGCCCGGCGACAATCTGAGTAAGAGCGGGGTGCCATGAGATTGTCAAGTAGTTGAGCACGTTGACCACGCTGACCGCGCTCGTCCCGATGAACAGTGTGACGAACAGAATGCGCGCGCTCGTCGCGAACGTCTTCCACGACAATCGGCCACGACCCGACGGCGCAGCGGCTGCAATCTTCGCTGATTTGACTGCGCTCGATTCCGTGGACTTCGCGGTGCTCGCGACAATGTCGTCGTTGGGCTGCTTTTGCGCCGCGTTGGCGATTCCGATGATGAGCCCGACGAAGGCCATCACGATGCCCACAGGCGCCGTTATGAATACCATCATCGCCATGTCCCCACAGCCGCCCGGATTTCCCATCGCCGCACACCCGATAGGAGTCAAAGGGATCGGCGCGATAGCGATGAGCAACCCCAGACCGACGACGGAAATGCCCCAGAAGATTCCAGAGTTTTTACCGGAATTATTTGACACTCGTGTTCCCCCCTTCCTCGGTTGCTGCCAGTTCGATTTTCACTCTTCCGTACCACTTAACGAACATCGCGATGATTCCGGTCAATGTCGGAGTGAAGGCGGCTGCCGCGAAAAAAATGTTTCCGAACCCACCAATGAGGAAAGAGCCAAGTGTCATTAAGAAGAGCCAGACGATGCTCGCGATCCCAATCACGCGCTGGACGCGTTCTACGCGCGCGAAGCGGTTGCTGACCTCCGGTGTTCCCTCCGCTTTCCACGTCTGCCACACCAGCCACATGAACCAACCGACAATTAGAGCCGGGATTATTTGAAATGCGACCACCAGTCCCCGTGGAACCAGCCAATAATGGAAAGGGTCGTCGGTCAACCTCGCAAAGACATTGACGACAGTTGCGGCGATGACGATGACGCTGGCGATGATGGTGAGGCGCAGTTTTGTCCGGATTTGGTCGCGAGTTATGTTCCACCGTGCGTGCCGACGTTCCGGTTTTGGCTCAGAGGCCGACTCTGCATCAGCTCGAACTTTGCGTGGTTCGCCCAACATTTCAGCGAGATTTGAGTTCTCCGTTGACGTCCCGTCTGACTCGTTCGAACCACTCGCCGCGCCGATCAGTGCAACAACCAGACCGACCACCGCGATAACAATTCCGAATGGGGCCGTCACGAATACCATGAGGCCTCC
>CANGCU010000013.1 GCA_947452355.1 Microbacteriaceae bacterium
CACACCGCCTCCGAGCGAAGCAACGAGGCGCTCATCGACGCGCTCTTGGAGTTCCGTAACGCTAAGCCGAACAGCAGGGCGGCTTCTTCCCATCGTTCCTGAGGCACAGTTTTGAGTTGCCCGAGCGCGGACTCAAAGGACGTCGTCACGATGTCCGTGCCCCGAAGCGCGACAAGGCGACCCCAGTCACCCTCGGAAATGACCCGAACGGCGTTCATGCCGAACCGAGTGGCGAGAACTCGGTCGAATGCTGACGGTGTTCCCCCACGCTGAATGTGACCGAGGGTGGTTGCGCGTGTTTCAATTCCCGTCGCCTGCTCAATCAGGGGGGCGAGTTTTTCGCCGATCCCGCCAAGTCGCGGGCGCCCGAATGCGTCGAGCCCGCGCTCGCTGTGTGCGTCGTCCATTGTGTCGAGCAGGAAGCCTTCAGCAACACAGACGAGCGGCGCACGTCCGCGCTCATATGCTGATTTGACCCACCCGATAATTTCGTCCATCGACGTCTTGCGCTCGGGGATCAGGATTGCGTGCGCACCAGCCGCCATTCCGGAGTGAAGTGCGATCCATCCGACGTGCCGCCCCATGACCTCTGCGACCATGCAGCGATGGTGGGAATCGCCGGTCGTTCGGAGTCGGTCCATGGAATCTGTTGCGATGTTGACCGCGGTGTCGAACCCGAAGGTGTAATCCGTGGCCGAAAGGTCGTTATCAACGGTTTTGGGTATCCCAACAATCTTGATTCCCGCTTCGGAAAGGCGATTGGCCGCGGCGAGAGTTCCCTCGCCTCCAATCACCAAGAGCCCGTCAATCTCGGCTTCCGCCATGACGGTAGTGATGCGCTCGATGCCACCCTTTCCGTCAAACGGGTTAGTGCGAGATGATCCCAGAATCGTGCCGCCCATTTTGCCAATTCCTTTGACGTCGGCGCGTTCGAGTCGCTGAAAATCAGCGTCGACGAGCCCTCGCCAACCGTCCCGAATGCCGATGAAGGACATTCCGTACTGACGCTCACCATTGAGAACCGCGCCACGGATGACGGCATTGAGGCCGGGAGCGTCTCCACCAGAGGTCAGCACACCAATTCGCATGGCTCTATTCTCGCGTCAGGACTGCCCACGCGGGACCATGTCCGAACATTTTTAGAGAATGCGTCGGTGTACGAGCCGCGACAGCATGATTGACGAGCGCGTGTGGTCGACGTTCGGTGCGTTGCGAACTTTTTCGAGTGCAGCCTCGAGCGCGGGAATTGACGATGCGCGCATGTGCACGATTGCGTCGGCCTGCCCCGACACCGTTCCCGCATAAACAACCTCGGGAACTGAATTGAGCAGTTTACGAAGATCGTCGGGTGACACCGTTCCCCGGCAATACAACTCGACGTAGGCCTCGACGCCGATTCCCTCGGCAGCCGGGTCGACATTGACTGTGAAGCCTCGGATTGCGCCGGAATCAACCAATCGGTCAACCCGTCGCTTGACGGCGCTCGCAGAAAGTCCGACGACGTCACCGATTTCGGCGTACCCCGCTCGCGCATTGTCACGGAGTTGGTCGATAATTCGCTGGTCGGTTGCGTCCACGGCACAACTATAGGTGATTTCACGCGTCCGGGGTTAGCCAAACGTCGTTTGAGTGCGCTACGGCCCGCGCTGGGTGAGGGTAATCAGTTGCGTCGCCGTGTCTGGCGATTCACTGTCGGCTCGCGTGAATGCCGAGCGGAACGCGTCCATCGTCGAAATATTGTGCTTACTGCGCATCCACACCAACGCGATGATGGCCGCGACCAATCCACCGAGTGCAGCGAGCCCGATTGCCCACCGAGGGCCGAAAGTATTCGAAACCCAGCCCGCGAGCGGTGAGCCGATTGGGGTCCCACCGATCAGTAGCGTCGAGAAAATCGCCATGACGCGACCGCGATACATCTCGTCCGTCGTGGTCTGGATATAACCGTTTGTCGTTGCAACCATCAGGACAGCGCCAAAACCGAGGATGGGATAGAGGACGACAAAGATGGTGACGGTCGGCGCCAACGCGGCGGCGATACCACCAACAGCGATGACACCGGCGGCGACGGTGATGACGGAAAGCCTCGGCCGTGAACTTCGCGCGACGAGAAGCGCACCGCCGAGCGACCCCACCGCCAACGCCGACATGATGAAACCGTAATCGTGCGCACCGAGTCCGAACTCGACGACCGCCATGGTGCTGGCGAAAATTCCGAAGTTGAACACGAGCGCCCCAACGATGAACAGCATCAGGAGGACGACGAGGAGGTCCTTGCGCGAAACCAGGTACGCCATTCCAGCGCGAAATTGTCCGCTCTCTTTAGGGGCTTTGAAGACGGTGTGCAATTCACTTCGACGGAGTGAGCCAATTGCAATCGCAGCCGAACCCAGGCTGACTCCTGCGATCAGCAACGTCCATCCCGAACCGATGCCCGAAATCCCGATTCCGGCAAGTGCGGGACCGATGAGCCGGGAGGTGTTAAACATTGTGGAATGAAGCCCAATGGCGTTGGAGACGTTGTCCTTTGAGACCAATTCATTGACGACGATGTGACGCGCCGGTGCTTCTACCGCTTGAACGATTCCGAGACCGAGAGCGAGCGCATAGACGAGGAACAGGTTGGCGACCCCCGTGAGTACCGCGATGCCCAGCACGATTCCGAAGACCGTCTCGGCGACAGTCGCCCAGAAGATGAGGGTCCGACCGTGGAATCGGTCGACGAGCGGTCCAACGAAAGGCCCGAGCAGGAGGATAGGGCCGAACTGCAACGAGAGGCTGAACCCGAGGGCCACCGCATCGTTGTTCGTCAGTTCCGTCAGAACGAGCCAGTCTTGCGCTGCTCGCTGAGCCCAGCCTCCGATATTTGCGACAAGCGCACCGATCATCCAGATTCGAAAATTCCGTACCGTGAGCGCTCGGAACATGGACGGTCGCGGTGTTGCCGATTTCGCTTTCCGTCGTTCCGCCATAACTTTCATCCTAGGCAGGCAAAATGCACACATCGACCAGCACCTACAATGGTGCGCATGGCGACCGGCATAGGAATTACCGCGTGAAGGGTGAATACAAGGTTCCCGGCGGCAAGCTCATTGTTGTCGAAGCGGAAGAGCGCGACGGCCATCTGGTCGACGTGACGGTGTCCGGAGATTTTTTCCTCGAGCCGGACGACGCGTTGGAGGCCATGACGGCAGCCCTCGAGGGTCTTCCGATTTCGTCCAATGCCGCCGAGATCGCCCGCCGAGTTCGCGACGCACTTCCCGACGACGTGGTCATGCTCGGGGTTCATCCCGAAGCAGTCGCGACGGCGGTGCGCCGCGCGATTGCCCGCGCCCGATCGTTTGCCGACTATGACTGGGAATATCTAGGCCCGGAACCGCTGTCGGCGGCCGAGCACATGGCGCTCGACCAAGTCCTCACCGAAGAGGTTGGCGCGGGGCGCCGCGGACCGACACTTCGAATCTGGGAATGGAACGAAAAAGCCGTCATCATCGGGTCGTTTCAATCCCTGCGTAACGAGGTCGATTCCGACGCGGCCGCCGAGCGCGGAGTTGGGGTCTTTCGCCGAGTCAGCGGTGGTGGCGCCATGTTCATCGAGCCCGGCAACACCATCACCTATTCGATCTACGCACCGTCCGAACTGGTCGACGGAATGTCCTTCGCTGATTCTTACGCGTTCCTCGATGACTGGGTACTGCAGGCACTCCATTCGATTGGGATTGCGGCCGAATACAAACCACTCAACGACATCGCAAGTCCTCAGGGTAAGATCGGCGGTGCCGCGCAAAAGCGGCTCGGGAACGGCGCGGTCCTGCACCATGTCACGATGGCGTACGACATCGATGCGAACGCGATGATGCAGGTTCTCCGGATTGGGCGCGAGAAACTCAGTGACAAAGGTGTTACGAGTGCAGCCAAACGTGTTGACCCCATCAAGAGCCAATCAGGGATGTCCCGTGCAGAGGTCATCGAGCGAATGGTCGAGACGTTCCGCGGGCTCTATGGATTAACGGTTGGCTCAATTTCCGACACCGAACGCGCACGTGCAGCGGAACTCGTGGACAACAAATTCCTCACGGACGACTGGTTACGCAGGGTTCCCTAGACCTCGAATTTGTAGCCGAGCCCCCGAACGGTGACAATGAATTTCGGGTTTGCGGGGTCGGGCTCGACCTTGCCACGGATTCGTTTGACGTGAACATCCAGGGTCTTCGTGTCACCGTAATAGTTCGAACCCCAGACGCGGTCGATGATCTGCCCTCGAGTCAGGACGCGATTGGTGTTGTCCATCAGGTATTCGAGCAACTCGAATTCCTTGAGTGGAAGCGTCACGGGCTCTCCGTTCACCGACACAACGTGACGCTCGGTGTCGAGTCGAACCGGGCCAGCTTCAAGAAGTGACCCGGCCTTCGACGAGTCGGGCGCCGTTCCCCGTCGGAGTACGGCCTTGATTCGCGCGAGCAATTCGCGCGTTGAATAAGGCTTGACAACGTAATCGTC
The DNA here is from genome assembly GCA_947452355.1 of Microbacteriaceae bacterium. Classification (GTDB taxonomy): domain Bacteria; phylum Actinomycetota; class Actinomycetes; order Actinomycetales; family Microbacteriaceae; genus MWH-TA3. The sequence continues at coordinate 4,501 of CANGCU010000013.1, forward strand.
CGCTCCAATCTCGAGCCCAACTACCTTGTCCACCTCTGAGTCCTTTGCTGTGACCATGATGATCGGGACGTTCGACCGAGACCGGATCTCGCGGCAGACATCAACACCGCTCATGCCAGGCAGCATGAGGTCAAGCAAAATGAGGTCGGGAGCGCCCTTTTGCCACTCGACTATCGCGGCCGGTCCGTCGGCGGCTTCCAACACGTCAAACCCTTCACGCTGAAGGATGTAAACGAGGGGTTCGCGAAGGGACTGTTCATCTTCGACGACGAGCACACTACTCATGGGTGTTCTCCTTGGTGGTGTCCACAAGCCTAGGCAGGCGAATGGTGAACGTAGACCCGACACCCTGCTGCGAGAACAGGGTTACTTCGCCACGGTGACTCATGCTGATGTGCTTGACGAGGCTGAGACCAAGTCCGGTCCCACCGGTAGTTCTATCGCGGGATTCGTCGACCCGATAGAAACGCTCGAACACTCGTGATTGTTCATCGGCCGGAATACCGACACCCTGGTCAGTGACGATGATGTCGACATGCCCATTGCGGGCCATGACGCCGATTCCGACTTGCTGTTGAGGGTCGGAATACTGAATGGCGTTTTCCAGAAGGTTTTTCACTGCAACCGTCAATAACTCACCGTCACCCATGACGAAGATATCGTCAGGATATTTGGCGTTGATACTGATGGCTTTAGCCTCGGCAATGACGACGGTTCGTTCGAGTGCTTCGCGCACGACGGCCCCGATGTTCACGGGTGTTGCCGTGGCAAGAATGTCAACTGACTCAACACGAGACAACTGGATGATTTCGGTGACGAGGTTAGACAAGCGACGCGCTTCACGACGAAGGCTGTCCGCGAACTTGTGCATTTGGGTGGGGTCGTCGAGTGCACCCTCCATCGCTTCACTGAGGAGGGTGATTGCCCCAATGGGCGTTTTGATTTCGTGGGTCACGTTCGCAATGAAGTCGCGCCGGACGGCCTCGAAATCGCGTTCCTCGGTCGAGTCCTCGACGAGGACGAGGACAAAGCCACTCCCGATAGACACCGCGCGGGCATGAAGGAAGCGGATATCGCCACCAGTGCCGAGGCTCAGTTCGAACTCGACCTCATGCGTCGAGTCGGAATCCTTCGCGTGGCGAACGAGTTTGCGTATTTCGTTATTCCGGATGACGCGACCTGACACAAGACCCAGCGCGATGGCACTGTTGGTTGCGCGCAAAACGGCCATTGAGTCGTCGACCACGAATCCGGCGGTGGCAAGAACACTAATCAAACCGGAGGCAATTTCGGTGAGCGTTTCGTCCTGGGAGTTCTTTTTCGGACGCATCCGGAACGTTCGAAAATACAAGTAGGTACAACCGATCGCGACGACTGCCACGAGGGTCGTCACGATCGCAAAGACGCCAATTGTTACCATCCTGTTCAGGTTAGGTCACGGTTCGGGGACTATCGTGGTTATCGGGCCATACGGTCTATGAATTTAACCGTGCGTTAGCAATTTGTTAGAGCGGGGTTCACCTCCCTCTGGTTCGTTGAGAGCACACAGTGAGAGGATCCATCATGCGCGAGATGTTCGATCAGGAACTCGAAACCGTCCAGGAACGCATCGTCGACATTGCCGAGAGCGTGTTCACAATAGTGACGGATGCGAGCACCGCTTTTCTCGAGGCCGACGTCAAGGCCGCCGACAGGGCCTTAGCGATTGCTGAAACGATCAGCGAAAAGGCCTTGTCGCTGGATGAACTTGTCATTAGAACCCTCGCCCTGCAAGCCCCGGTTGCTCGGGATCTGAGAATTCTCGTCTCAACTCTTCGCATCTCGGCCTCGTTCGAGCGCATGGCCGCCCTCGCGTCGCACATCGCGACGATCGCGCGATTCCGTTTTCCCGATTCAGTCGTTCCTGATTCCCTGTCCGACACGTTTGATGAAATGGCTCGACTCGATATCCGACTGAGCAAGAAACTGATCAAACTCCTCAAGAACACATCAGTCGACCTTGCTCGATCGATCCAATCCATGGATGAACGTGTCGACGAGCTTCACCGCGAGGTGTTCGAGGTTGTGTTGGACAAGAAGTGGAAAGAATCGGCGATGTACACGGTCGATGTCACGCTGGCGAGCCGATACTTCGAACGTATTGCCGACCACGTCGTCGATATTTCCTCAAAAGTCAGTTATTTGTCGACCGGCGATTGGTCAGATGCCGACCTCGAAGATTAAAGCAATTCTTGGGCTAGAAAAGGGAAGTAACACCACAACGGAAGGTACAACCAATATCATGATCAACACTGTCAAGGCGGCCAGCATCGTGGCCATCGCGGCGCTCTCCCTCGCTGGTTGCGCGGCAAATGAAGGCGGTAGTACCGGTGACCTCACCGGCACACTGAATGGGGCCGGCGCATCGTCGGCTGGAAGCGCTCAAGAAGCATGGATCGCCGCTTTCCAGACGGCAAACGGAAACGTCACCGTGAACTATGACCCCAGCGGGTCTGGCGCGGGTCGCGAGTCCTTCTTTGCGGGCGCCGTCCAGTTCGCCGGAACCGACTCGGCTCTCAACACGGATGAACTCGCTCTCGTGTCGCCACTCTGCGCAGCGGACTCGGGTTACTTCGAAGTTCCCGTTTATGTTTCGCCCATCGCCATCATTTACAACGTCGAGGGCGTAGACGCACTGAATCTCGCTCCGGCGACCATTGCCGGAATCTTCAAGGGTGAGATCACTAAATGGGATGACGCAGCCATCGCCGCGGACAACCCCGGTGTCATGCTTCCAAGCCTCGCAATCACGGCGGTTCACCGTTCGGACGACTCGGGAACGACTAAGAACTTCTCGGATTACCTGAGCAAGAACGCAGCGGACATCTGGGATGCCGAGGTGGGCGATGCCTTCCCGTACTCCGGTGGAGAAGCCGCCGCTGGAACCTCGGGTGTGGTTGACGCCGTGACCACCGGAAAGGGCACTATCGGTTACGCCGATGCATCCAAGGCCGGAGACCTGGGTACCGCCAACATCAAGGTCGGCGATGCATGGGTTGCTCACTCGCCCGAAGGTGCCGCTGCAGTTGTCGCACTGTCGCCTCGAGTCGAGGGCCGGTCCGCAACGGACATGGCGGTTGCCATCGACCGCACCCTGACCGATGCAGCGGCCTACCCGCTCGTACTCGTGTCGTACCTCATCGGGTGCAATGACTACGAGGATGACGCAGTTGGCGCGCTCGTCAACGCGTACGCGTCGTATTTGACGAGCGTTGACGGTCAGTCGACGGCTGCCAGTGCAGCGGGTTCCGCACCCGTCACAGGTGCTGTGCAGGAAGAAGCAGCGACCATCACGGCCGCAATCAAGTAATAAACCTTGAGAACAAGTCGAGGGGCGCTGAATCGGATGATGCAGCGCCCCTCTTCTATCGTTAGGATTTCGCTGTGACCTCCGCGCCGCTGAATGCCTCTCGCCCTCGGCGGGCGGATCGAGTCTTTCGCGGCATTTCGACTGGTGCCGGCGTCCTTATTCTCGCGGTTTTAGTCCTCGTCGCTGCTTTCCTGGTTATTCAGGCACTACCCGCGATAAACCCCACAGCTCACATTGACGCGGCGCCGAATGGATTCGCCGCATTCGTCGGGCCACTGGTATTCGGCACTCTGTTTTCGGCCGTGTTGGCACTCATGTTCGCGACGCCGCTGGCGATCGGAATTGGCTTGTTCATTTCGCACTATGCGCCGCGCCGTCTCGCGTCGATGCTGGGATACGTCATCGACCTGCTCGCTGCAATTCCTTCGGTTGTCTATGGGCTCTGGGGAATCCAGGTGGTTGCGCCGTTTCTTCAACCCGTTTACCAATGGCTTTCCGACAATTGGGGATTTATCCCCATATTTGAGGGACCGGTTTCGGGAACCGGGCGAACCATTCTGACCGTCGGAATCGTCCTTGCCATCATGATCCTTCCCATCATGTCCGCGCTCGCACGCGAGGTTTTCCTCCAGACGCCCCGCCTTCATGAAGAAGCGGCACTGGCCCTTGGCGCAACACGTTGGGAAATGATCCAGATCGCCGTTATTCCTTTCGCGCGAAGTGGGTTGCTCTCCGCAGCGATGTTGGGGTTAGGTCGCGCGCTCGGTGAGACCATGGCCGTGGCCATGGTCCTATCTCCGGCCGCCGCGGTCACCTTCAAGTTGTTGACATCGGAAAATCCCTCGACCATCGCGTCGACCATCGCCCTAGACTTCCCGGAGTCATCGGGGCTTGACGTCAACGCCTTGATCGCGGCAGGACTCGTTCTCTTCGCCATCACAATGGTGGTGAACTCGTTCGCTCGGGCGATCGTGACCCGCCATCGCGACACGATGGGCGAGAACTAATGGCATCGCACCCAACTCGCCCGAGTCTTTCACGCTGGATAATCATCGCACTCTTTGTCAGTGGCATGGCGATGTCCTACGCCATCGCCGCAGTGACCGCCTCCGGAAGTGAGGTCAACGTGCTTGGGGTCGTGGTGGTCGGGTTGGTGATTTTCGGGGTGTTGACGGTTGGACTCTCGTGGGCCACCGAGGGTCGACGCAAAGCGGTGAACCGCGCCATGGCCGGACTGATCACGTCTGCCTTTGGCTTGGCGCTAATCCCGCTCGTATCCCTGGTGTGGACCGTTGCGACCTTGGGCGTTGCTCGATTCGACAGCCAATTCTTTAGTAGCTCGATGCGTAACGTTGTCGGTGCCGGTGGAGGCGCATTGCACGCGATTATCGGAACTCTCGAAATCACCCTGATTGCCGCGCTCATCTCGATTCCCATTGGTTTACTGACGAGCATCTACCTCGTGGAATACGGACGCGGCCGCAACCGATTTTCTCGGTGGGTGACCACGATGGTCGACGTAATGACGGGCATCCCATCGATTGTGGCCGGACTGTTCGCTTTCGCCATGTTTAGCCTGTTTTTCGGACCGGGCGTTCGGATGGGCTTTGCTGGTGCGGTGGCGCTCAGCGTCCTCATGATTCCAGTGGTTGTCCGAAGCTCGGAAGAAATGCTTCGATTGGTGCCGAATGAATTGCGCGAAGCGTCACTCGCGCTCGGTGTCCCCAAGTGGCTGACCATCCTGCGCGTCGTCTTGCCGACCTCGGTCGGGGGTCTCGTGACGGGAATCATGATTGCCATCGCCCGCGTCATCGGCGAGACGGCCCCACTGTTAATCGTTGCCGGATTCACGCAGAGCATGAATTACAACCCCTTCAACGAACGAATGATGACGCTGCCGGTCTTCGTGTACAACTCGTATTCGAGTCAGGGAATGGACGCTCAGGCTTACCTGGATCGAGCCTGGGCGGGGGCCCTGACTCTCATCATCATCGTCATGCTCCTCAATCTTGGAGCCCGAATCGTCTCACGGGTGCTTCGACCCGCGGGGAATCACTAGGACGGAAAAGCCATGGGAAAAATCATCGAACTGGATCGCGTCAACGTGTTCTACGGATCCTTCCTCGCGGTCGAAGACGTTTCGTTGACGATTGAACCGCAGACGGTCACCGCATTCATCGGTCCGTCGGGGTGCGGGAAATCGACACTCCTCCGAACCCTCAATCGCATGCACGAAGTGATTCCCGGTGCCCGCGTCGACGGCGAAATCCTCCTCGACGGCGCAAACCTGTATGACGACGACGTGGACCCGGTTTCGGTGCGTCGCGAAGTCGGAATGGTGTTTCAGCGACCGAACCCTTTTCCGACGATGTCCATTCGGGACAATGTCCTTGCCGGATACAAGTTGAACCACGATCGGTTGTCCAAATCGGACGAAGACGAGATTGTCGAGTCCGCACTGAAAAGCGCCAACCTCTGGAAAGAGGTCAAGAACCGACTCGCTAAGCCCGGTGGTGGTTTGTCTGGCGGCCAGCAACAGCGCTTGTGTATTGCGCGGGCTATCGCTATTCGACCTCGCGTGTTGTTGATGGACGAGCCGACCTCGGCACTCGACCCCATCTCGACCCAGGCAATCGAAGACCTGGTGTCGCAACTCAAGAAGGACTACACAATCGTCATCGTCACGCACAACATGCAACAGGCGGCTCGCGTGTCCGACCGTACGGCGTTCTTCAACATCGCGGGGGAGGGCGAGCCGGGCAAACTCGTCGAGTTCGACGACACGTCCGTCATCTTCTCAAACCCCAGCAAGAAGAACACCGAGGACTACATCTCGGGGCGCTTTGGCTAACTAACGGGTAGTCAACTCCGCAAATTCGGGGTGGCGCTTGATGACAACTGGGACGAACGGGCACACCCCAACGATTCGGTGAGTCGTGTTGTCTCGGAACCACTCAAGGACACTCACAACAAGTTCCGTCCCCGCGCCGGTGTTACGCATCGTCGGGAGCACTTCGGTGTGATACAGCCGAGCGACCCCGTCCGTCACGTCGAAATCAACCCAGCCGACGGGGACGCCATCACGGAGTCCCGTAATTCTCTCGTCGCTAACCTGAAGTTCCACGTCGTGACCTAGTGGGCGGCGGCGACGGCCGCGTCAGCGTTTTCTTGGTGGGCGCTCTTTTCGCGAAGCGGCTCCGCCTTGATGAACCACGACAGGACGAAAGCGGCGATTGCGACGACGAGTGCTGCGGAATACACCGACTGGGCGGAAACGGCGAAGCCCTCGACGAACGGCATCCGGAGAACATCGGCAGCACCGTTCAGGAACGACGAATTCCCGCTCAGCGCACCGCTCAGGGAATCGGGGTTGGATGCGCCGTTGGTGAGCAAATCGATGATTCCCGCGTTAGCCGGGTCATTGACGATTGCGGAATCCTGAAGTGCTGTCCCCAACTGTTGCTGAGTGTCTGCACGCGAGAAAATTTCCTTCAGTGCTTCGGGGATTCGGCCAAAGAGCACCGAGAACAGCACGGCGGTACCCAGCGTTCCACCAATCTGTCGGAAGAAGGTCGCGCCAGCGGTGGCGACGCCGATTTGGCGAGCGGGGACGGCGTTTTGGCTGGCGATTGTCAACGTTTGCATCATGAGACCGAGTCCCATGCCGACGAGCAGCATGCCGATCATCAAGAACATGAGATCGCTCTCTTTGTTGATTTGACCCAACCACAAGAACGCGATGACAAGAAGACCGGTTCCGATGATGGGAAGAATCTTGTAACGTCCCGTCTTTGAAATGATGCGTCCGCCGACTGCGGTTGCCGTCATCATTCCCAGAACCATCGGCAGCATTTGCATGCCACTTTCGGTCGGGCTTGAACCGACGACCAACTGAAGGAAGAGCGGAATCGTCATCATCGCGCCAAACATCGCGAATCCAACAAGGATTCCCAAGATGGTGATTTGCGTGAACGTCGTCGATTTGAAAAGTGACAACGGGATGAGCGCACTGTCACCCATTCGCGCTTCGGCCATGATGAATCCGATGATTCCCAGCAAACCAAGGGTGTACATCATCATCGAGTTCCACGACGTCCAGCCCCAGTCGCGACCCTGTTCGGCAACGAGCAACAGCGGAACGACGGCGACGATGACAGTAATCACGCCGAGCCAGTCAATCGCGACGTTGTGCTTGATCTGGGGAACGTGGAGGAAGCGCCACACCATGTACAACGCAATTGCGCCGATGGGGATGTTGATGAGGAACACCCAACGCCATCCGTCAACCCACAAAATTTGGTCGGCACCGGCGAAGAAACCGCCGACAAGCGGGCCGAGCACGCTCGATGAACCGAAGACCGCGATGAAGAATCCCTGGTACTTTGCCCGTTCGCGGGGTGCGACCATGTCCGCGATGATGGTGAAGGCGAGGGACATGAGCCCACCGCCGCCGATTCCCTGAACTGCGCGGAATGCGGCCAGTGCCGGCATCGACCACGCAAAACCGGATGCGATGGATCCAACCAAGAAGATGATGATCGACCACATGTAAATCGGGCGACGCCCGTAGATGTCACTGAGCTTGCCGGCAATCGGCGTGATGACCGTGGAGGTGATGAGGTATGCGGTTGTGACCCACGCTTGGAGTGCAAGTCCATTGAGGTCATCCGAAATGGTGCGCATCGCGGTTCCGACGACAGTCTGATCGAGCGCCGAGAGGAACATTCCCGACATGAGTCCCACGAGGACCAGCCAGATTTCGCGAGGTGACATCGGTTCGGCAGAGGAGGTTTTCTTGACACTTTTCACGTTAGACATGCGTGCAATCCTACGCCCGTTATCCTTGAGAAATGCCTAAAGCCCGCTTTCTGCCCATCGTTGCCGCGTTCGTACTTGCGGGGTGTGTGTCGACCACTCCCGCACACTCCGAAATACCGGCGCCGGTGCAAAAAGGCGATCCCGTGTCGAAGCCGATTGTGACCCCGACTCCCAAAACCATCGACAAGTCCTTGTACTCGATTGATGACCCCACGTCACTCTGGATTGTTGCCGACAAAATTCGTCGCCTTGACCCCAAGAAGTTTGCGCCGTCAGACCTCAGGACACTCGATGTTCCGCACACCTACACGCCGATGCTGCGGGCCGATGCGGCAAAGGCGTACGGCAAGATGTACCGCGCCGCGAAGCAAAAGGGCATCAACCTTGTGTTCCAGAGCGGGTATCGCTCGTACTCGGCTCAAGTGTCGGTCTACAACGGCTGGGTCGCGACCCTTGGGCAAAGGGGAGCGGACCGTCAAAGCGCGCGTCCGGGATATTCGGAACACCAAACGGGATTGTCCGTCGATATTGCCTCGGCGACGGCCGGCTGCACAATCCAGTCCTGTTTCGCCACGACTCCCGAGGGCCGGTGGTTGAAGAAGAACGCCTGGGAATACGGTTGGCACCTGCGTTACCCCAAGGGCAAGACGGATATCACGGGGTACAAGTTCGAACCGTGGCACTTTCGGTACGTTGGCCTTGAATTGGCAGCGGAGCTGAACCTCACCCCCGGGATCACGCTGGAGGAGTTCTTCGAGCTCGACCCAGCCCCCGATTACGCTCCATAAACGCCCGAATCACCGGCGACGCCCGCGATAGTCTGGAATCCCCGACCAGATGAAAGGACCCGACATGACGTATGCCTATTTGGGTCCCGTCGGAACCTTCACGTGGATGGCCCTGGGTCTCGTTCCCGAGGCGGCTGGTGAGGACTGGCTCGCCGTCAATAACGTCGGCGATGCCCTCGCCGCAGTCACCGACGGCCGTGCCGATGCGGCAATGATTGCCGTCGAAAACTCGGTCGAGGGCGGTGTCAGTGCTGCTCAAGATGCTCTTGCCCAGTCAACTGGCCTGCAAATCCTCGGGGAATACCTCGTGCCCGTCAACTTTGATGTCGTCGTTCGACCGGGCACGACCCTCGCCGACGTTCGCGTGGTTATTGCGCACCCCGTCGCGTACGCCCAGTGCCGTCGGTGGCTCGAGGCAAACCTTCCCCACCACGAACACCTACCCGCGACATCCAACGTCTCTGCCGCCCTCGAACTTCTCGACGGCGATCGGGGTGATGCGGCAATCGCGCCAACAGGATTCGACACCCACGTCGACCTGACGACACTGGATTCCGGAATCGGAGACAACCCGTCCGCGGTGACGCGATTCGTGCTTATCGGTCGTCGCCGAGCCGTTGCCCCTCGGACCGGGTCGGATAAGACCACCGTCATCGTTGAACTTCCCGACGACCGACCTGGTGGACTTCTCGAAATGCTCGAACAATTTGCGACTCGCGGGGTCAACCTGTCGTTGCTTGAATCCCGCCCGATTGGCGATTCCCTCGGTCGCTACCGATTCGTTATTGACATCGACGGCCACGTTGAGGACGAACGGGTCGCGGACGCACTACTGGGACTGAAGCGTTACAGCCCCGGACTTCAGTTCCTGGGTTCCTATCAACGAGCCGATGGGCACACCCCGACTGTCTCGGCCCAATACTCCGACGCGGCGTTCGTCGATGCTCGATCATGGCTCGAGCGATTAGTAGCAGGGGGCGATCAGTAAATGATTGACCCCATCCTTCTTCGCTCTGAGCCCGACGTGGTTCGGGCTTCGCTCGTGTCGCGAGGGGACGACCCGTCTGTCGTGGACGCGGCACTTGCCGCCGATCAGGCCCGACGAGACGCGATTTCGACATTCGAGAACCTGCGCGCCGAACAGAATGCTCACGGGAAACTGGTGGCGTCGGC
>CANGCU010000014.1 GCA_947452355.1 Microbacteriaceae bacterium
CACCACGAGCACCGCCACCTTGTGCCGGTGGTTGGTTCCCTCGACGTGGTCGCATGCGCTCTTGAGGTGCAGCCGCACCGCCAGCCGTGTCAAAGCTCACGCTGTTGCCGTCCTCATTCGGGGCGGAATAGGACAGTCCCTCGACGGGACCGGGCGTGCGAGAGATGCCTGGCGCTTCTACTTGAGCGACGCCACCGGCCGGAACGACCTGCACATCAAGATTGAAGATGAAGCCGACCGATTCTTCGCGAATCATTCCCATCATCGACTGGAACATCGTGAAACCTTCGCGCTGGTATTCAATCAGCGGATCACGCTGCGCCATCGCACGAAGGCCAATACCGTCCTTGAGGTAATCCATCTCATAGAGGTGGTCGCGCCAACGACGGTCGATTACCGACAACACGACGCGACGCTCGAGTTCGCGAATGGCGCTCTCACCGAGAGACCCTTCGCGAATACCGTATTGAACCATCGCATCAGAAATCAGTTCACGAGTCACGTCCGCTGCGGACACCTTGGCACCGTACTCAGCGAGAACCTCGTGTACCGAAATCGTGACGGGGAAAATCTGGCGAGCCTCAACCCACAGGTGTTCGAGGTCCCAGTCATCCGAGTTGCGAGAGCTTCCCGTGTTCTGGTTAACCACTTCGGTAATCGAACGCTCGATGAACGACGTGACCTTGTCCTTGATGGACGCACCCTCCAAAATCTGGCGTCGGTCGCCATAAATTGCTTCGCGCTGACGATTGAGTACGTCGTCGTATTTCAGAACGTTCTTGCGGATTTCCGCGTTGCGAGCCTCTACCTGCGATTGGGCAGATTGAATGGCGCGCGACACGAGCTTCGATTCAATTGCCATGTCGTCGTCACCGGCGCGACCCATGATTGCCGCGGCAGCGCCAGAGTTGAACAACCGCATGAGATCGTCCTGCAACGACAAATAGAAACGGCTCTCGCCAGGGTCGCCCTGTCGGCCGGAACGACCGCGCAATTGGTTGTCGATTCGGCGTGACTCGTGTCGCTCGGTTCCCAAAACATAAAGTCCACCGACCGCAACCACTGTTTGGGCCTCGACCGACACTTCGGCTTTAATCGTTGCGAACACCTCGTCCCAACGCTCTTCGAATTCCTCGGGGTTATCGTTCGGGTTGAGTCCCATGCTGTGAAGTCGGGCGACAGCGATAAATTCGGCGTTTCCACCGAGCATGATGTCCGTGCCTCGACCGGCCATGTTTGTCGCCACGGTTACCGCTCCGAATCGTCCGGCCTCGGCCACAATGGACGCTTCACGGGCGTGGTTCTTGGCGTTGAGAACTTCGTGCTTGATGCCGCGCTTCGCGAGAAGCTTGGACAGCATCTCGCTCTTCTCGACGGAAACCGTTCCGACAAGCACGGGCTGACCCTTGGCGTGCCGGGCAGCGATGTCATCAACGACGTGCCGGTATTTTGCTTCCTCGGTTGCAAAAATCAGGTCGGGCTTGTCGAGGCGAATCATCGGACGGTTCGTCGGGATGGGGACAACTCCAAGCTTGTACGTCGACCCGAATTCCGCGGCTTCCGTTTCCGCGGTTCCTGTCATTCCCGAAAGTTTTTCGTACAGACGGAAATAATTCTGCAACGTCACGGTCGCGAGCGTCTGGTTTTCTGCCTTGACCTCGACGCCCTCTTTAGCCTCAATTGCCTGGTGGATTCCCTCGTTGTAACGGCGGCCGGAAAGAATACGTCCGGTGTGCTCATCAACGATCGACACCTCGCCGTTCATGACGACATAGTCCTTGTCGCGTCGGAACAGTTCTTTGGCTTTGATCGAGTTGTTGAGGAACGAAATAAGTGGCGTGTTCGCCGATTCATAGAGGTTGTCAATTCCGAGATAATCCTCGACCTTGGTGATTCCCTCTTCGAGGACACCAACGGTTCGCTTTTTCTCGTCAAATTCGTAATCGACATCGCGCACCAATTTCTCGGCGATCTTTGCGAATTCTCCGAACCAACGGTTCGCTTCGTCCGATGCCGGGCCCGAGATAATGAGCGGGGTGCGTGCCTCGTCAATGAGGATGGAATCGACCTCGTCAACAATGACGAAATAATGACCGCGCTGCACCATGTCCGGCCGTTGCCATGCCATGTTGTCGCGCAAGTAATCGAATCCGAATTCGTTGTTCGTACCGTACGTGATGTCGGCGTTGTACTGCTGGCGCCGTTCCTCGGGCGACTGGTTCGCGAGAATACAACCGACGGTCATTCCGAGCGCGCGGAAGATTCGACCCATCAGTTCCGATTGATAGGACGCAAGGTAGTCATTGGTCGTGACGATGTGAACACCGCGAGCGGGAATGGCATTGAGGAAGGCGGCCAGGGTCGCGACGAGGGTCTTTCCTTCACCCGTCTTCATTTCGGCGATATTTCCTAGGTGAAGTGCGGCTCCACCCATGATCTGGACGTCATAGTGGCGGAATCCAAGGGTCCTCTTCGACGCCTCACGAACGGCAGCAAAGGCTTCCGGCAACAAGTCATCGAGAGATTCGCCCGATGCGTAACGTTCGCGGAACTCAGCGGTTTCTTGCCGTAATTCGTCGTTGGACAACTTAGAAAACGCGTCTTCCAGTGTGTTGACGACCTCGGCGTAGTGAGTGAGTTTGCGAAGAATCGCACCTTCACCAACGCGCAGGACTTTTTCCAGCAGATTCGCCACTCGTCACTCCGTTTCCTGAGTCGATACGACGTTATGAATCCCGTATCGGCGTGATTCCCATTCTACGGCGAAACGATTTGACCCATCACGAACGCTCTCTAGAAGAACTCACGCCGATTGGTCCCGGCGAACAGAGCGCGTCGCATCAGCGATGGCAATTGCGCCGACCACCCGCAAACCTGCGGCGTGACAGGCATCGGTGGCGGCATCAATCGAGGCACCCGTCGTCACAACGTCGTCAACGATAACGACTCGAGTACCGACGGGAGGTCGTTGCGGGCTGATGGTCATACGTCGCACGTGACGCTCGTCCCGTCGTCGACCGCGCTGGGTGCCCTCATCGACCAGTCGAAGGCAGTCGACAACAGGAAGATCACACATGTTCGCGACAATCGCTCCGAGTCCATACCCTCGAGCACGGAATCCTGGCGCGGACGATGGGACGGGGATGGCCGCCGCCGGTGCGAAGCGAAGTCCGATGTGACGCAGTTCTCCGCCCAGTCGTCGGACAACCGCACGGGCGCCTCGATGCTTTGCGGCGAGCACGAGCGACCTCAGCACGCCACGATATTCACCGAGTGCCGTCGTCGGAATTCCTCGAGAAGAAGTTCCGTGGACCGGTGAGCCGCCACACCGTGCAAGACACGTACTACACACGATGTCGCCCCATGCCGTGCACCCGACGCACCGCGAATCGAGAAGCTGTTCCAAGAGGTTCACGGAAGCGATGGTCTCGAACGTCCGCATTTCCCTGAAGGAGTTGACCCAGTCGTGGTGGATAACTTGGTCTAGTGCTGGGTTGCGAGTACGTCCGCCGGAATGCCCGTCGATTGCCAACCCGCACCGCGAGGTGTCCACAATTGCCCGTTTTGAGCGATGACAACCAACCCCGCGACCCCGGTATTCCCGCCCGAAATGCGAGTCGGATTTTGAGGTTGACCCAAGAGCGTTGCTCGACCGCCTACGGTGACAATTTCGGCGTGCACCACCGAATTATGCACTCCGAGCAGTGCGACGTGCGTCGCGTCAGACCAGGCGAGATCGATGACGTTGTCAACAATGACCGGTAGTGACCTGAAACCAGAAACACCGTCCGGGCGTCCCGAGTCATCCATCGAGATTGCGCCGACGTAGATATTGCCGTTCCGTCGATCGTTGACCGCCACGGCTATTCGCGCGTTTTCTCGAGAGACCTCGAGCCCGACGATGTGGTCATTTCTCGACCACGGACCGTTGATTGTGATCTGGCGTCCTCCCACCGACAGAGTTATGACGTTTGGCGAGTTGCGACTGACCCACCACACCGATTTCGAGCCGTCAATTTGCGGCTCAACCAACGACGGCTGACTCGAAATTCGCTCGGTGCGATCACCTACCAAATAGACGCCCAGTCGCGTTCCCACTGCGGCGGCACCCGTCGCTGAATCATAGGAAATCGATGTCGGGTCAAGGTTGGCGATTCGATCCGAATTCTGCGGCAGACGTTCAATTTTGACTCCCGCGGAGTACCCAACATCGCCCTTGTACATGATCAGCGGTCGATCATCTACGCGAGGATTCGAATCTAAGCCGGGAATCGCTGAAATAGATAGCGGCACCCGGTTGATCGACAGCGCCGTGGATGTGACCTCCGGCAGCGCACCAAGACTCACGCCCATTTCAGACAGCATTTCTTGTTGGTTCGTCATGGACGCCTGCGCGACGTCATCGGAAACGTCGACGATTGCTCGCCCCGAGACCACCTCGACAGGTGCAACGGCGAGAGTCGATTCCGGCGGGAACGCCGTTGAGGCGTTGGGCAGATACCGTGACGGCCCCGCAATCACGGCTCGCGCGACAGACGTGACCGGATCCGCTTGGCGTGCAAACACCCGAACATCGGGGACGAACGCGGTGTGATCGGAGTTATAGAAATAGACGGTGTATTCGTCGTACGCAGACGCAAACGCAACCTCGGTGACCAACGTCACGTCGGGTACTGAACTCAACCGCCATTCCCCATTCACCTTGGTGAAGGTGAAACTCCACGAGGCGGGTTTAACAGAAACACTGGTTTGAAAAACACCGGACTCATCAACTCGAGCAACAACCGATGTCGTGTACGTAAGGTCGGTGCTTGAATTCGTCTCCACCTTGGCGTACACGCCGCGAACGATTGTCTCTCGCGCCGGATTCCAGGTCAACGCAACCGCGTCCGTGAGGAAACTACGGGCAATGCGAAAGTTGTTTTGTGGCGCAGAGCCCGCAGCGATGAATCCATCGAGAATTTCCCGCGGGGTTGCGCCGTCCGCCGGACCCGCAGGCAGATATTCAACCGCGGTGTTTCCTTCGACAGTGATCGGACCCCCTACGAGAACAGGACCGTCGGAGGGCAGAGACGTACATCCCGCCACGGCGAGCACAACGGCAGCCGTCCACAATCTACGCATCGGCATTCACTCCAGGAGGAAGCGATAGGGGCGAGACAGGGTCAGTCGCGCCATCCCGTGGAATGGTGAGCCGGAAACACGCACCGTTGCCCGGCTCGGCCCACACATCGATAGTGCCACCATGAAGTTTTGCGTACCCCAGTGCAATTGCGAGGCCCAACCCTGTGCCACCGGACTGTCGCTGCCGCGACGGATCGGCGCGCCAAAACCGGTCAAAGACGCGTTCGGCCTCGGCGGACGTCATTCCAATGCCATGGTCGACGACAGCGAACGACACAGCCGAGGACGTGGAGTCAACCCACACCTCGATGGGCTTGCCCTCGCCGTGATCAATTGCGTTACTGAGGAAATTCTGAAGGATTCTGCGCACCCGGCGTGTGTCGAGTTCGACCATCGAATGGCCACCCGGCGCATGAAGTGTGATGGCAGAGCCGTGGGACGCAGCCAGGTCCGCAACCTGGTCGATGCACGCTTGCGCTAGTGTCGTCGGCGCAACTGGTTCAATGTCCAATTCTGCAGCACCCGCGTCGTAACGGGACAATTCAATGAGCTCTGACAGGAGTTCTTCAAACGTCACAATTTGACGGTTCAGCAGTTCGGCCGCTCGAGCGGAATCTTTATCAAACGTCTTGCGTTGTTTGAACAACATGCTGCCGGCCAGTTTGATAGTGGTCAGTGGCGTCCGGAGTTCGTGGGAAACGTCCGACACAAACTGTTGTTGCAACGTCGAGAGCGTGGCCAGTCGATTAATCTGGCCGGAGATGGACTCAGCCATTCGGTTGAACGACATCGCGAGTTTGGCGGACACGTCGTTTCCCTCAACGCCGATTCGTTCCTCGAGGTGACCGTCGGCAAATCGCTCCGCCGTTGCCGCCGTTGTCATAATCGGCTTGATCGAACGAGTCGTCACAATCCAGACGATGACACCGGTCGTTACGACGAGGAATAAACCACCCAACGCGAGGGCGCTCTGGACGAATGCGAGGTTCGCCTGCACATCGGCAAGGTTATAAACCAAGACGAGGTCGTATCGCCCTGACGTCGGGACGTCGATGTTTGTTCCCGTGACGATTCCGGGTGATTGCGAATCCATGGACACCGATTGATAGTGAACGTTCGAACGGTCATCGTGAATTGCTGTTCGAAGTGATTCGCTAACGACGGCCATCGGAAATCCGATAGAGGATGTGCTCGTCATGACCTGATCAGTCACTTGTCCTGGTGCACGCAAGATAGCGAAACCCACAAGTCCTGGTGAGTTCGTTGTCGCCCGAATCGTCGTTTGCGCCGTGGAATTGGCCGATTCCACGTCGATAAATCCCTGCGCGTCGATTGCTCCGTCAAACTGCGCTTGGACACTTCCCGAAACGGACTGCGTTTCCGAGATGATTTCGTTACGTCGTGATTCGAAAAGGTTTCGTTCAATAGTGAAAGACAAAAACCCGCCGATGACGACCACGGCAACGAGGGAAAGCCCACCAGAAACCATGACCATGCGAAGTCGAAGCGAACCGACCCACGCTTCCCGAGCCTGTCGGACGATTCGGGTGACGAAATTCATGCGGAACGAGTTTCACCCGCGCGGTAACCAACACCGCGCACGGTGAGCACAATCTTCGGGTCGTCTACGTCGCGCTCAATCTTGGAACGCAGTCGCTGGACGTGAACGTTGACAAGCCTGGTATCGGCTTTGTACTGATAACCCCAGACTTGTTCGAGCAGGGCTTCTCGCGAAAACACCTCGGTTGGACGAGATGCGAGTGTGTGCAAGAGTTCGAATTCGAGCGGCGTCAGCGAAATCGGCTTTCCGTCGCGCGTGACCGTGTGACCGCGAAGGTCGATTTCGATGTCACCAACGATGAGCGAATTCGATGCGGTCGGAAGTGGGCGGCGCATGCAGGCGCGAATTCGGGCACTCAGAATCTGTTCATTGAACGGCTTTTCGACGTAATCGTCGGCGCCCGCTTCGAGTCCATGGATGATGTCTTGAGGATCGGTGCGTGCGGTCAACATGATGATGGGTGTCCCCGAGAACTCGCGAATGGATCGGCAGACCGAAATTCCGTCGATCCCCGGCAAATTGAGGTCAAGCAGGACAAGGTGCGGCTGATATTCATCGAACACCACCAGTGCGTCCGATCCATCGACCGCGATTCGCGTGTCGTACCCTTCGGCCCGAAGGAAGAGTTCGAGCACTTCACCAATACTCGGATCATCATCGACGATCAAAATGCGTGCATGCATTGAACCTCCCTCCTTTCAGGCCTGTTTATGTTCCTAATTCTGTCGAATGATTGCGAGTGCCTCATCACGCAGTGACTCCATCAGCGCGCGTGACCCTCCTTCGACATTGAGCCGCAACAGCGGTTCGGTGTTGGACGGTCGCACATTGAACCACCAAAACTCACGGACCTCGCCGTCCGTCGGCGGTATCGCCTGCTCGTCGCGCGTGCCACCCGAAACCGTCAGCCCGTCGAGAGTGTCGAAAGACCCTCGGGCAGCAAAGGCATCGCGCAACCGCTGAAGGGCGGCGGGTACGTCCGACACCGTCGAGTTGATTTCGCCACTTTGCAGGTACGGAGAGTACCGAGCCGAAATCGCAGAGAGTGGTCCGCTTTGCGCGCCGAATTCTGCGAGCACATGCATTGCCGCCAACATGCCATTGTCCGCACCCCAAAAATCGCGGAAGTAATAGTGCGCGGAGTGTTCCCCACCGAAGACGGCACCCGTTTCGCGCATGATGTCTTTGATCAGCGAGTGCCCAACGTTGGTCCGGACTGGACGCGCGCCAGCGCCACGAATCACTTCCGGCACAATCACCGAAGTGATGAGGTTGTGCAGAACCGTCGGAGACTGTTCGCCCGCGATGCGAACACGTGCAATTTCACGCAGGGCGACGATTGCCGCGACAGCGCTGGGCGAGACAGGGTCACCCGCTTCGTCAACAACAAAGCAACGGTCGGCATCGCCGTCGAACGCGAGCCCCATATCCGCCGACTGCTCAACAACAGCTCGTTGCAGATCAACCAGATTCGCGGGCTCGAGCGGGTTCGCTTCGTGGTTGGGGAACGTTCCATCGAGTTCGAAATAGAGCGGAATGATTTCGATTGGCAGCGCCGAAAGTCCGGCACCGGTGCCGAGTACCGCGGGAACAGTGAGACCGCCCATCCCGTTTCCCGCATCGACGACGACCCGCAGAGGGCGAATCGACGTGAGGTCAACGAGTGTGCGCAAATACGCTGCGTATTCCGCCAGCACATCGTGTGTGGTCGATGAGCCTGGGGAGTCAACGACGGGAATCCCGCTGTCGAGGTACGCAGTTGCGCGATCGCGAATGGCGGCGAGTCCGGTGTCGAGGCTGATTCCTTGTGCGCCGGCGCGAGAGAACTTGATCCCGTTGTACGCAGCGGGGTTGTGTGATGCCGTAAACATCGCGGCCGGTGCATTCCAAGCGCCGGAGGCGTAATACGATTCGTCCGTCGAACACAGACCGAGGTTTGTCACGTTCGCGCCCCGGGCCGTTGCCCCGCGAATAAATGCCGCCGCAAATCCGGGCGAGGAATCGCGCATGTCGTGGCCAACTACGACCGTGTGGCCGGCGGCGCCGACCTCGTCAACAAAACCTGCCGCGAGGGCTTCAACCACGTCATCGGTCAGTTCTGTTCCCACGAGTCCGCGAACGTCATAGGTCTTGACGAAACGGGTCAAATCGACAGTCATGCGGCACCTTCCATCAGTCCGTTCACGATACCGTACGAGGTTCCACCTCTGCCAAGCGCGCAATAGGCTGAAACCATGGTCGTCTCACCTCGGACCCGAAATCGACACGGTCGAAGCCCGCGCTCTGATATTCGCGGTATCGCCGCGGTGGGTATCGGTGGGCGGAATGCCGCCTTCGCCGATATCGCAAAAGACGTCGTCAACTATCTGTGTGACGTGCAACCCACACTCATGCATGACATCAAGGTTGAAATGACCCTTCTGCCGAGCGGTGAGTATGCCGACGGGGTCCCGCGTCGTTGGACCGCACTTCGACCCGAGCGGCGAGTCATCTTGTATCGCCTTCCGATTGAACGCGGTGCGAAACTACATCGTGACGATGAGTGGCACCGCCGAAACAACATTGAGACCATCGTCATCGAAGCGATTGCTGATGTGATCGACATGGACCCTTACGAACTTGCGCCCAATCGTTACTTCCCGCACGCCTAGCCACTGACAACGAGGACACTGCCCGCGTCAATCGGCGCGACCAATCCTCTGAGCGTCGCTATCCCGCTCGGCGTTGAAACAAACAATGAGTTCGAAACTTCCGACGTCGACGTCACCGTGACGAGCCCAGCCTCGACAGTCGTGAGGTAGTTCCCATGGCCGGGAACCGTGACCTCGGTATCGACGCCCCCGATGTGAAGCGTGACGACGGCGTCCTTGTCGCTCGGATTGTGAAGACCAAGGGACGCGTGGGAGGGGGCGACGACGGATGCGTTTCCGACTTGTGCCGGTGCCGCACTCGACCACGCGACATCCGTGATCCCGGATTCAACGTCGTGGAACCCTACGCGGGCCGCAGCAAGAATTGGCTGGTCAGAAGTCACCGAGATAGCCCAATCACCGGGAACGAGATCCGCAAGCGGAATGTCCAGCGTCGCACCGGCGGGGATCGTCGCGGACACGACCTGCGGCTCGCCATCCGAATAGGGGTCAAGAGTGATGGTGACAGACGCGTCGGTTTCACCCGGAACGAGAAAGCGCAGCGCAGCGACGATATCGGAGTAGGACGAATCGCTGAGCACCGCTCCAATTGATTCCTCCGCTGGAACATGAAGGACGGGAAAGTCCACGGTTGTGGTGGGGTCAGTCACTGGGCCGATTCGATCAAGGCCTCCCGCAACCAGCCCGCGGACAACCGTCATCTGCAACGTCGCCCACACGGCAGCACCGTTACTGACGAGGTGAATCGCCGGCGACTCCTCGTCCGGAACAAATCCCGCGACGGAATAGGACCGTTGCGATTTCGCGGGGATAACAATTCCCTTCGAGCCGGGTGCGTCGACAAGACCGGTTGAGCCCCAAATATCGAGGTCGATCCGGGCCTCAACATCGCTTCCGTTCGAGATGGTCAAAATGGTGTCTCGACCAGTGGTTGTGCTTCCACCGATCAGCCATTGTTCATTGAGCGGGTCGCCGCATTCGGTCGCGAGATATCCCGTTGCAACCTCGGAATGTACGGCGTCAGATTCGGTGGCGGCAACCAGCAGTGTGTCGCCGTTCCGCGTGATGACCGCCCCGTTGTCGCCCGTTGCTGCTGCGAGATTTGCCGTCACGTCTCCGCCCGCAACTGATCTCGCGACAGAATTAATCCGTGAAATGGACGCCGAATCACCCTCGTGACCCACGACGTCACCCGCGCACACGATGTTTCGAGTCACGGATTCCGGGGAAACCACGGTCGTGAGTGGCGCTATTCCCGTCGACAAGGGTGTCGGGATAAAGGCCACCGCGTACCCACCAATGCCCAACAGGGCGAGACCCGCGACACCGGTGGTGATCTTGCTAAGAATGCTCATCGTCGTCTTCCTCTACGAGTGGAATGAGATCTTCCGCGACCACGCGACGTCGGGGTAATGATGTGGGAACAGCCGCGATGAGTGCAACCAGTCCGACGAGACCAAGGATCCAGCGGTATACGGGATCCGGCGCACGGTTTGTCGCGGTGACATCGCTCGTGGAATTGACTCGCCAGAGAATGCCGCGGTCGGTGACGCCGACCGACGTGAGTCCGGCGTGAGACGCGATGGCGGACACCTCGGGCGCGGTGGTCTTGGCCTCGAGAAGAATGAATCGAACCCCCAGCTGAGAGAACGATGTGTCGAAGTCGAAGCCACTTTGGGCGACAAGATTGGCGACAAGCTCGGCAATTGCCGGTTCGTTCGTCGCGGGAGCAGTTCGCGTCGCGGCCGCGGCCGTCCAATCCACGAGAGTGGTCCCCGCGTCACGTTGGAGTTCGGCTCGTAAACCCTCGGGCGCCGGAGTCACGATGAGTGTCGCCATGCCCGGGTGGGCCGCCGTTTCCGCTTCAACGTAAGCCGGCAATGTGCGAACCGTCGATGGGTGGGCAAGCCCAACGTTGGTTGCAATCGTCGTGAGCGGAACAATCCCAACAACCGCAATGACCCCGACCGTGAGTGGCGCAAGAAATCCTGACAACGTGCGAAGTGAACACACCGTGATGGCAGTTCCGACCAGGAGTCCAAACCACACGACGTCATACAACGGTCCGGGGAATAGCCCGATCGACTGGCCTCCCGCGGCTGCCCGCGGAACGGTGCCGATTGCACCCCAGATTAAGAGCGCAACACCTCCCAGGATGAGCACACTTCCAACGCGGGGATTATCGGCGACGATGACCGAAAAAACAGTCAGAACAACTCCCGTGACAACAACCACGAATGCGATCAAAGTCGAAATTTCTGGTCCAACAAACGGAAGCGAAGGATTGCCCGGCCAGAGTGTCAATGACGCGAGGCCATGTGGTGCGTCCGTCGGAAACGGAAGCCCGCGATCGGCGAAATACGCCACGGGATTACTCGCCGCGGCGATGATTCGTGGCCACTCGAACGCGAGTGCCGGAACCAAGGTGACGAGGACAGTCGGGCTTCCCGTGACGGCGCGAACTATGACCGCAAGGATGACGACCGGCGCGAGAGCGGGTACCGCGGTCCACACTATGGCGGCGGTGATGGATGCCCAGCCGAGGGACACGATACTTTTGCCCGCCACCGCTCGGGCGAAAAAGGGCAACGCGATGTGCACTAACACCGCGGTGATTCGGCCCTCCCCGATCGCGATGTGAAGTGTGGGCACTAACGCCCAGCCGGCGCCGACCACGAAAGCCGCCCGCGAATTCGAGGTGAGGGTCCCCGCACCGACAAATCCCGCGACGAACGAGAGGGGCACAGCGAGAACAAATAAGGCAACGACGACAAGATTGGGATTCCACCATGTCAGCGACCCGAAAATACCCATAAGCGCCGCAAACCCGTCAGGTGCACCCGAAATTCCGCCGGCCACGTCGCTCCACGTTGCCCCGATAGCCGATGTCGTGTCCACCCACGTTGCGGGCATGGGCAACAGGGCTCCGCCGGACAGCGCGGTCGCCCCAACGAAATTGGCATAAAGTCCGAGCCCGCAAACGGACGCCAAACCGGTGAGCCACAGCCCAATCGATCCAAAGGTGGCTCGAGGCGTGTCGTCGCGTGATTCGATGAGCGCGCGGCGCGCATCACGTTCGAGTCCTTGCCTGTGCCGGTATTCGGAGATCGAGACGAACAATCGCGATCCGTCGAATGGGTTCGTGCGAATGGCACGAAGTGCGCGACGTGCCCTACCCACGGCTCCGAAATCGGTCATCCCCGCCAGTGTGCCGCGCCACTCGGCGAATGGGTTTGCTCGCTTCTGCATAAATCGGCCCAACCCGCGAACGAACGCCCCGGTGGCGAGCGCAACCGACACGAAGGGGCGGGCGGCGGGAGTTCCATAAACCAGGACACGATGGGCCCGCGATCGGGCCTCCTCAACAACGACACGGGCATCGGTCAGGTTTCCCGCCAGCGCCTCGAACGAGGTGACGGCCGTTTCGATTACCGCGCGTGGCACGATTTCCACGAGCCACCCCGCGCAACGCGCCCGGTAGCAAAAGTCGAGTGCTCCGTCGACCGCGGGAAGTGCCGGGTCAAACCCTCCCAGTGCGGTCCACACGACACGTCGAACGAGCATCCCCGCTTCACCAACTGCGAGAACATCGCTCGTCCGGTCATATTGTGCTTGATCCAGTTCACGTTCCGCGAGCTGAATCGCGAAGCCGCTTCGCGTCATTGACTCACCGATTTCGCGAATCGTTGCGGGGTTTGCCGCGTCCATTTGCTTTGGTCCGACAACACCGACAGAAGGAGAGGTGTCGAGTAGCGATGCCAACGATGCGAATGCACCCGAGCGGACGCGAGTGTCATCGCGCAAAATCCAGACTGTTTCGGCCGACGAGTCAGCGAGTGCACGATCGACAGCGTGTGACAACGACAGCGTCGGTGACGCATCGATGACCGACACCCCCTTGGGTGCCAACGCGTCACCGGTTAGATTGACGACGGTCACCGAGTCCGCAAGATTGTCCGCCGCCAGCGACGCGAGTGTGTCCGAGAGTCGCTCGGGGTGCCGTCGAGCAACGACGACAACCGCGAGGGAGTCGCGAATCACCGAATCGGCTCTCTTATCCCTTAGGCGCGACGACGATACTTGCGGCGCTCACGCTCGGACAGGCCGCCCCAAATTCCGAATCGCTCGTCATTGGCGAGTGCGTATTCGAGGCATTCCGTCTTCACCGGGCACTCTGCGCAGATTCGTTTTGCGTCGCGAGTCGAGCCACCCTTTTCGGGGAAAAATGCTTCGGGATCAGTCTGGGTGCACAGTGAATCGGCTTGCCATGCGAGAGGGTTATCGTCACCGACGGCGTTGCCGGTTCCGACTACTCCGAGACGGAGAGGATCGATTGCCCAGTCCCCAGGGACGTCATTTCGGTATTCGGTCATGACGAGAAATCCTCCAGTTGTGTCAGTGTTCACCTAATTACACCGTTGTTATTCCGAATAGTCAAGTCGCAGTTTTAATGCCGCCCATCCGGGCGGTAAACGATGAAAACGTGGCCATCACCGGTGAGTTCCGAGAGGCTCTCGTCCGCTTCGATAAAGACAGCGGATCCGCGTTGAACGACGAGATCTGTGCCTGTTCGAAGAGTCACCACACCGTCCGCCACAACGGCTATCGCGGGGCCGGGAATGGAGACCGGTGTTCCCCCAACCACCACGGCTTCAATCACCGCGAACTCCGAACCTCGCGGTTCGAATTGTCGAACGGGACCAATTACGGTCGGTTCGAGTCGTGGTTCCAACAATTCGGAATCATCCAGAACGGCGAGAAACTCCGGGATGTCAATGTGTTTCGCCGTCAAACCCCCACGAAGCACATTGTCACTCGTTGCCATCACTTCAATTCCCAACCCCGAGAGGTAGGCATGGACGTTTCCCGCCGGCAGAAACAGTGCGTCACCGGGTTGCAGGGTGACGTGATTGAGCAGCAACGAAACGGCGATGCCGGGATCCTTCGGGAAATGCGCCGCGAGTGCGCGCGCGACGGCCAACGCGTCATCCACATAATCGACGCCCACTGCGTCGATGCCCACGGTCAGCGCCGAAACAAGAGCGTCGACATCGACGCCTTTCGTCAGCAACCAATCGACGGTGGCGCGGGTACCGTTCGCGGCTCGTTCCGCCAGCAGTGCCGAACCGGGAACCTCGGCGCGAACGAGTGCAGACACAATTTCCTCGCGTTCGGACGCCGGCCTGAAACCGCACAGTGCCGAAAACTCGGATAACGCAATGATCAGTTCGGGTTTGTGATTCGCATCGCGGTAGTTGCGTTCGGGCGAATCGAGGGGAATCCCCGCC
>CANGCU010000015.1 GCA_947452355.1 Microbacteriaceae bacterium
CAGAGGGCTCGTTGCGAAAAGCCGTTCGCCGGCTCATTGCTAACGCCGAGGACTAAGTCGTCCGTCGACGCACGACGACAAGCGCCACGCTCGCGAGCGCGAGATAGATTCCTTGCCCAACCAACCCGGACACCAGACCCGATTCGCTCGCCGCGATGACATCCCGCGGATCCTTCTCGTTGTTGAACGTCGGATACGGCGTTCCCTCCGTCGCGAGGTTTTCACATTCGTTGATGTGAATCGACGTCTCGATCGGCAGTTGCATGGTGCGAACCGCGAGGTCGACGGTGCCGAACAAATCGAGCGGAATCGTCATCGGGGTCGAACCCATCGACGGGTCGTATCCCGGCATCTCGTAATCGCCCACCGCGGGCGTAATCGCCGAACTGACGAGAGCCAGCGGATTGACTTCGGTGGCTCGCCACACAGCGCTGTAATCGGTGAGGTACGCCGTGGACGTCGACGGCGTCGGACACACCGGGTCAACGGGGTAGCCCGTCTGCGGGTCGAGCGCCTGGTTCTGGTCTTTCCATTCGATGTAATACGTGGTCGTGACCTGTTTGACGGGGGTCCCCAGCGACGCCGCTCCCATGACCACTAGCGGTCCGAGTGTGATTCCCGCGATGAGACCGAACGCGGTCACCGTTGAGGCACTTCCATTCGTCACTGCCCAGTGCGCGAGTGCGACGAGTAGAGCAATCACCCAGATTTCCAGTTTTGCGACACCCAGAATCGGCAACCAGACGCCGGGACCGACGCCGGTCGACAGAACGGCCCACAGCATCGCGGGGACTGCAGCGACCATGAATGACAGACCGACGGCGACGGCCACGAGATAGGTGTGAAGGAACGAGAGTCGACCGAGTTGTTCGCGAATCGAGATGAATACCGTCGGGATACCGAGAAGCGTCGCAACGAGAACGAGGAAGACAACGAACGACAGCGCCATTCGACCGGAATCCGTTCCGACCGCGGACGCGCCGGCACTGCTCACCGTGAGCGCCACGATGAGCAAAGACGTCACCGCCATGACGATGAGAAGCGTGAACCAGAGGCCCGAGCGAATTGAGGCGGTGATCGAAGCGACGAAACGTGAGAAGAATCCGGCGGTACTCATGTTTCCAGTGTGTCACCGAAACCGCGCGGAGCTGCGCGTTCGAGGGTGGACCGCTGAACTGTGAAACAATAAGCGATATGGCGACGGTGAACCCACCCCGAGGGATGCGCGACTTCACCCCCGCCGAAAAAACCCAACGCGACCGAGTTTTGGCGATTATCCGCGAGTCATATCTCGCGAACGGTTTCGACGAAATCGAGACGCCGGTTGTCGAGGAAGCGTCCCGACTGTCCGCCGGGCTGGGCGGCGACAACGAAAAGCTTGCGTTCGGGATTCTCAAGCGCGGATTGACCGCCGCCGACATCGCTGCGGCAACATCGACCGATGACCTCGTTGACATGGGCCTGCGATACGACCTGACTGTTCCACTCGCGCGTTTTTACGCGACGAACCGGGCCGAGCTCCCTCCGGTTTTCCGGGCCATCCAGATCGCCCCCGTCTGGCGAGCCGAACGCCCGCAGAAGGGACGCTTCCGCCAGTTCGTTCAGTGCGACATCGACATCATTGGGGAACCCGGAATCCTCGCAGAGATCGAACTCATCATCGCGACAAGCGCGACGCTGGAACGCTTGGGCATTTCGGGCACGACGATTCGCCTGAACGACCGCCGCATTTTGTTGGGGCTGCTCGATTACCTCGGACTCACCGACACCGATTCGGCCCTCATCATTCTCGACAAACTCGACAAGATCGGGGTGGACGGAGTCGTCGCGGAACTACGCGAACACGGCGCTGCGGAATCGGCACTCGCGACGCTCGAGAAACTGCTCAGCGGACACGCCAACCCGACGTCGGCTCCGACGCTCGAGGCGATGACCGCCGCATTGCCTGACGGCATCGCAACCGAAGCGGTCGCTGAACTCGCCGCCATCGCCGCCGCGGTCGGCCACGGCGTCTCCCTGGTTTTCGATCCGTTCCTCGTTCGCGGGATGGGGTATTACACGGGCGCGATCTTTGAAGTGACCCACCCCGACCTCGGCTATTCGCTCGGTGGGGGTGGTCGGTACGACGGCATGATCGGACAATTCCTCGGAACCGACGTTCCCGCCGTCGGATTCTCGCTCGGATTCGAACGACTCGTCGATCTCGTGTCAACCGAGTCCGCGAGCGACACCGATTCGGTCGCCGTAATCTACGACCCGCAGATGTCCGTGGGTGAACTCATCGACATCAAGAAATCGCTGGTCGCGGAGGGTCTTCGGGTTCGGCTCGTGCACAAGACCAAAAACACCCGCGCCATTCTCGATCAACTCGACAAAGACGGCTTCCGTCGATACGCCTTTCTCAATCCGGGGGAACCCCTGGAATGGAAGACGTTTAACTAACGCCGTAATCTGGAACCACCGATACCACTCAAGGAGAACCTGTGTCCGCTATTGCCTTCGTTGATGCCCGCGAAATTCTGGATTCGCGTGGAAACCCCACCGTCGAGGTCGATGTCGTTCTCGACGACGGAACTGTCGCCTCGGCAGCTGTGCCATCCGGCGCATCGACCGGCGCGTTCGAGGCCTATGAACTTCGCGACGAGGACAGCAAACGTTACGGCGGAAAAGGTGTTCTCAAGGCCGTCGAGGCCGTCATCGATGTGCTTTCCGAGGCCATCGAGGGACTTGATGCGAGCGAGCAGCGCGCAATCGACGCCGCGCTCATCGAGGCCGACGGAACCGACAACAAGTCCAAACTCGGCGCGAACGCGATTCTTGGGGTCTCGCTCGCTGTCGCGAAAGCGGCCGCACTGTCGGCCGATCTTCCCCTGTTCCGTTACCTCGGCGGCCCCAACGCTCACGTACTTCCCGTCCCGATGATGAACGTCATCAATGGTGGAGCCCACGCCGACACCAACGTCGACGTCCAGGAATTCATGATTCTTCCCATCGGCGCCGAGACCTACCGCGAGGGACTTCGCTGGGGCGTCGAGACCTATCACGCGCTTAAATCCGAACTGAAATCGAAGGGCTTCGCGACCGGACTCGGCGACGAGGGCGGATTCGCTCCGAACCTCGCCAGCAACCGCGCAGCACTCGACCTCTTGATGGACGCCATCGCGACCGCGGGATTCACTCCAGGTAAAGACATCGCGCTTGGGCTCGATGTTGCCGCGACCGAATTCTTCGATAAGGGCTCTTACCGTTTCGAGGGGCGCGACCTGTCCGCCGCCGATCTCGTGTCGTACTATTCCGAACTCGTGGCCGCGTATCCGCTCATCACAATCGAAGACCCGCTGTCCGAAGACGACTGGGCCGGGTGGGAAGCCATCACAGCCGAACTCGGTGACAAGGTACAGATCGTCGGTGACGATTTGTTCGTCACCAACCCGAAGCGTCTCGCGGACGGTATCCAACGTCACGCCGGAAACTCGATTCTCGTCAAGGTCAACCAAATCGGGTCGCTCACCGAGACACTCGACGCCGTTTCGATGGCACAGCGCGCGGGGTACACCGCAGTGTTGTCTCACCGTTCGGGCGAGACGGAAGACACGACAATCGCCGACCTTGCCGTGGCAACCAACTGTGGTCAGATCAAGACCGGCGCCCCAGCGCGAAGCGAGCGCGTCGCGAAATACAACCAGTTGCTTCGAATCGAAGAGGAACTCGGCGATGCGGCGGTTTATGCCGGCCGCGCGGCATTCCCTCGATTCACGGCATAGTCGCTCCCACCCGAGACGTAACCGCCGCGTTACCCTTGACCAATGAGTAGTCCGCGGCGTCCCGATCGTCCAGCCCGCGCCTCGGGTCCGCGCCGACCCGGGGTTCGCGAGGGCATCGACAACTTCGTCGACCGTGAAATTCAACGCGGCGGCGTTGTCTTTGTCGGGCTCATCATCGCATTCGCGGCGGTCATCAACTTGTGGCAGCCGGTCCAGATTTGGTTCGAACAGCAAGCGCGGTTGGCGGAGCTCGATACACAGGTCGCGGTCGCACAGGCGACTCTGTCGGAAGCGCAAGCCGATATGAAACGGTGGTCAGATCGTGCCTATGTCGAGGCTCAAGCGAGACAGCGGCTCATGTTCGTGTATCCGGGGGACATTTCCTACCTTGTTGTCAACGATGTCGATGTGAAGCCCGCGAAATCTGACGAAGTGCTGTCAACCGTTCAAACCACATCAATCAACTGGGTCGACGCGTTTCTTCAGTCCTATGCCTTTGCCGCCGACCCGCTTCAGGCCAGCAAATGACAATCGAGGACGCGACTGACCGTGATTTGGAGGTCATGGGGATACAACTCGGGCGACCGATGCGCGACGTCGTCGGGGTCGCAGCGCGATGTGTCTGCGGTGCACCGACGGTCGTTGCAACGAAGCCCCGACTTGCTGACGGATCACCGTTTCCGACGTTCTACTATTTGACTCATCCCGGCGCGACCGCCGCATTGTCGACTCTCGAGGCCAACGGTTTCATGGTTTCTGAACAGAACAGGCTGGCCGACGACGAGGGCGTTGCCGAGGCGTATCGAGCCGCACACGCGTCGTACATCGCTGACCGTGACCAACACGGCCAGGTTTCCGAAATTGACGGGATTAGCGCGGGAGGAATGCCGACGCGTGTGAAGTGTTTGCATGCGCTTGCGGCCCACAGTCTTGCAGTTGGGCCGGGAGTGAACCCGGTTGGTGACGACGCTCTCGCGGCGTGCGGATGGTCGCCCGCACGGTGCGTGTGCGCTCCAGAAACACGATAGATTTATCCAGTTGTCCACATAATTTTTCGGGAGTATTTAGCGTGTCAAAAATCCTTATTGTCGGTGGTGGTTACACCGGTTTCTACACGGCGTTCACGTTGCAAAAGCAACTTCGACGTGGTGAAGCCGAAGTCACTCTCGTGGACCCACTCCCGTATATGACCTATCAGCCTTTCCTACCCGAGGTCGCTTCTGGGTCGATTGAACCGCGCCACGTGATCGTTCCGCTTCGCCGCCACCTGAAGAAGACCAACGTCGTTCAGGGCAAGGTCGTCGCCGTGAACCACGCCAAGAAGACCGCGACAATCGAACCGTCGGCGGGAAAAAGCTACACGGTCAAATACGACCACATTGTTCTGGCGGCCGGCTCGGTGTCGCGTACCTTCCCGATTCCGGGCGTCGCCGATGAAGCAATTGGTATGAAGTCAATCGAAGAAGCCGTCGCTGTTCGCGACCGCCTCATCGACAACTTCGCCAAAGCCGCAAACCTGCCGAAGTGCAAGGAACGCGATCGCCTTCTCACCGTCACCGTTGTCGGTGGTGGGTTCGCGGGAATCGAAACGTTCGCCGAATTGCGCTCGCTCGCCTCGTCGATGCTCACGCAGTATCCCGAATTGAGCATCGAGGACACCAGCTTCCACCTCGTCGAAGCGATGGGTCGCATCATGCCCGAGGTGTCACTCAAGACGTCATATTGGGTCCTCAAGAACCTCGCGTCGCGAGAAGCAACCGTGCACCTCGATACGCAATTGCTGTCGGCCACAGGCGGAAAAATCGAACTGTCGACTGGCATCAAATTCGAGTCAGATCTCATTGTCTGGACCGCTGGCGTCATGGCGAACCCTGTTGTTCGCGCCACCGATTTTCCGATTGAAGAGCGCGGCCGCATTCGTTCGTCGGCCACGCTTCAAATCACGACCGACGACGGAAAAGTTGTCTCCGGCGCGTGGGCTGCAGGCGACAACTCGGCCGTTCCCGATCTCACGGGCGGCGGCGTCGGCGGAATGTGTGTTCCGAACGCTCAGCACGCTGTCCGCCAGGCCAAGCGCCTCGCGGCGAACATTATCGCCGTACTTCGCGGTGAAACCCCTGTCAACTACATCCACAAGAACCTTGGCGCGGTAGCCGGCCTCGGTGTCGGGTACGGCGTGTTCCAGTCGGGCGGCTTCGCGGTCAAGGGATTTGTCGCGTGGGTCATGCACCGCGGTTATCACGGCCTCGCAATGCCGATGTGGGAACGCAAGCTTCGTGTTATTGGTGACTGGATCGGCCAGCTTTTCCTTGGCCGGGACACAGCGACCATCTCGTTACGCGAAGAACCGCAGGCCTACTTCCAAGCATTCGCATCGCGTCCCGCCAAGTAGGGGCGTCGCCCCAATAGCCCAACCGGCAGAGGCAAACGACTTAAAATCGTTACAGTCAGGGTTCGAATCCCTGTTGGGGCACTTTCGCCGTCGGCATAAATTGGCAACGAATCGCCCGCTCCGCGTAAAGTACAAGCATGGATACCACTCAACTTGTCCTTTTGATCATCGCCGGGCTCGCCATTGTCGCGGGTCTCTATCTCTGGTCGACCTACAACGGACTCATCACGCTCAATGTTCGCGTCGATGAGGCGTGGAGCGACATCACGGTTCAACTCAAGCGTCGTGCGGACCTCATCCCCAACCTCATTGAGACGGTCAAGGGTTACGCAAAGCACGAAAAGGAGGTCTTCGAAAACGTCACAAAGGCACGCGCCGCGACGACGAGTGCGTCGGGTCCGGCCGAAGCCGCTGCTGCCGAAGGAATGATGCAGGCCGCACTGAAGTCGGTCTTCGCCGTCGCCGAGGCCTACCCTCAATTGCAGGCGAGCCAGAATTTCCAGCAGTTGCAGGCCGAACTGGTCGACACCGAAAACAAAATCCAGGCGTCGCGCCGCTTCTACAACGGGGGAGTCCGCGAGTTCAACACGATGATCTTTGTATTCCCCAACAACATCTGGGCGAAGCAGCTTGGTTTCAGCAAGCGCGACTTCTTTGAGGTCGACAACCCGGACGCAATCGCGGAACCGCCCAAGGTGCAGTTCTAGCCCTTCATGTACAGCGCGATTGCCGCGAATAAGCGGAACACCGTGGTCATCCTTGTCATCTTCATGGCGTTGCTGGGCGGCCTTGGTTGGCTCATCTCGTATTTCTTTGGTGACGGATCCTGGACCATCACCTTTTTAACGATTGCCGGCGCCGGGGCGTATGCCTGGTTCCAGTACTACAACGCCGCGTCCATTGCGGTCATGACCTCGGGTGCCGTCCTCATCGAACAGAAGGACAACCCCCGGCTGTATCGCATCGTCGAAAACCTGTCGATTGCCAACGGCATGCCGATGCCGAAGGTCTACGTCGTGAACGATCCGGCTCCCAACGCCTTCGCGTCGGGTCGAGACCCTGAACACGCGGTCGTTGCCGCGACGACGGGACTTCTCGACATCATGACCGATAGCGAACTCGAGGGTGTCATGGCTCACGAGATGGGGCACGTGAAGAACTACGACATCCGAGTGTCGACCATCGTGTTTGGTTTGGTCGTCGCGATCGGATTCATTTCCGACATGATGTTCCGCATCGCGTTCTATGGCAGCCGAGGGTCACGTGGCAACAACGACAACGGTGGTCTCGCTATCCTGTCGCTGGTGTTCGGGCTGGTTGCCATGATCATCGCACCACTCGTGTCGGCGCTCATTCAGGCGGGAATTTCACGTCAGCGTGAATACCTCGCCGATGCGACCGGTGCGATGACGACTCGAAACCCCGACGGCCTCGCGAGCGCGTTGCACAAACTCGGTGAATACAGCGCACCTCTGCAGCGCCAGTCCGCGTCCATGGCGCACATGTGGATCGCCGACCCCAACAAGCCCACCGTGTTAGAGCGCATGTTTTCGACGCACCCACCCATCGCCGATCGTGTTCGCCGCCTTCTCGAAATCGGCGGCAAGTTCTAAAGCACTCGCTTCAGGTCCGCTGCTGCGTCGCCCCAATCGTCGACGACGATTGAGTCAAGCCCGCGCCACGCGGCCGCCTTTTTCACGATGCCGGCCAGGCGCTCAACCGAGTCGCTCGGGCGTTTCGATTCCCAGTGAGCGCTCTTAACGACGAGGGTCTTGGTTTTCCGATCCGCCTTGAGGTCGATCCGACCCGCGAGGGAATCGCCCAGCAGAATCGACAATGAATAGTAGCCATACACGCGCTTGGCGGCGGGCGTGTAAATCTCGATTTTGTAGTCGAAACCAAACATTCGGCTCGCGCGCTCACGATTCCACGTGATGGGGTCGAACGGTGTGAGAATCGAATCCGTGCGCGGCGTTCGCGCGGGCGCAGTTGTGTCCTTGACCATGAAACCGGCAATTGGCTTTCCGCCACGTTCCCACCCGGCGACAGAAACGGGCACGATGTCGCCTTCGTCGACGAGTTCCGCCAACGCAACGGCGGTCGGTGCGGTCTTGAACCGGTAATAATCGGCGATGTCGTGAAGGGTGCCAACTCCCAGAGCGCGCACCGCGTCTCGAACGAGTGCGCAGCGTGCGTCCTTCTTCGGAACCACTGCGCCCAACAGGTCGGGGGGAATCACGTCGGCGACGGGTGCATAGATTCTCTGGAAATTCGTTCGACCAATCGCCGTAATTAACCCGCACTCGAACAGGTATTCGAGTGCGACCTTGACGTCGCTCCAATCCCACCAACTTCCGCGTCGCTGCTCGCGTTTCCCCTCAAGTTGGCTAAACGTCGCGTGACCCTCGTTGTGTAAACGTGCCAGCAGGTCGTCGGCCAACTTTCGATGTTCCGCGAGCCACGAACCAGGCCTGGCATGACGCTCGCGAGCCTCCTGCATTTTCCATTGCCACAGCGGCCATGATTCGACGGGAATGAAGGCGGCGACGTGCGCCCAATATTCGACGTGCGTTGCCGGAGCATGCGGGTCCAAGAGAATGTGATCCAGCAACGCCGTGTCATAAGTACCGAGGCGTGAAAATAGCGGCAGGTAATGGCTGCGTTCAAAAACATTGACGGAATCAATCTGCAGCACTCCGAGGTTGGCGATCGCGTCGATGAGATGCTGCTCGGTGACCCGTCCCCGCGGTGCTGAACCGAACCCTTGTGCTGCGAGCGCAATGCGTCGAGCTTCGGCCGCCGAGAGATTCATCATGCTTCATAAGGTAGCGTTTTCCGAGGAGCACATGATGACAACAGCGTTCGCCGGACCCACACTCGCGGAATTCAACGCCGCTCGAGATGTCGTGTCCGCTATCGCTCAGGAAACCCCCATCGAGGAATCGCGGTTCTTGTCGCGAATTCTCGGGCTCGACGTTGTCCTCAAGTGCGAAAATTTGCAACGAACGGGTGCGTACAAAGTTCGCGGCGCGTACAACCGGATGAGCAAACTGTCCGACGACGAGCGCGCCCGTGGCGTTGTAGCGGCCAGTGCCGGTAACCACGCACAAGGTGTTGCCCTCGCGGCCCACGAACTGGGCATTCAATCGACGATTTTCATGCCGATGGGCGTGGCACTTCCCAAACTTCTCGCAACCCGCGACTACGGTGCGGACGTCGTTCTGCGGGGACCTACTTTCACCGAGGCGCTGGCTGCCGCAAAGGAATTCGCCGAGAAAACGGGTGCGGTGTTCATTCCGCCCTATGACAACGCCGATGTCATCGCCGGCCAGGGAACCGTCGGCCTCGAAATTCTTGAACAGGTACCGGATGTGGAAACTGTCATCGTGCCGATTGGTGGTGGCGGGCTCATCTCGGGTGTCGCGAGCGCAATGAAGCAACAAGCGTTGTTGGACGGGCGAAAGATTCGCGTCATCGGCGTTCAGTCGGTAAATGCCGCCGCCTACCCACCCTCGCTGAAGGCGGGCGAACCAACAAACATCGAGATGAAGCCAACAATTGCGGACGGCATCGCTGTTGCTCGACCGGGAAAACTGAATTTCGACATCAT
This sequence comes from Microbacteriaceae bacterium, assembly GCA_947452355.1. Taxonomy (GTDB): domain Bacteria; phylum Actinomycetota; class Actinomycetes; order Actinomycetales; family Microbacteriaceae; genus MWH-TA3. The sequence continues at coordinate 9,767 of CANGCU010000015.1, forward strand.
CAAGGATGCCGTCGACGACGTGGTGACAGTCAGCGATGATGACATCGCCCGTGCGCTCGTCATGTTGCTCGAACGGGCGAAACTCGTTGTTGAACCGGCCGGCGCCGTCGGTGTCGCGGCGATTCTCGCGGAAAAAATCGTCGCAGTGGGCAAGACGGTCGTGTTGTTGTCCGGCGGAAATATCGACCCGATGGTCATGGAACGTGTCATCGCTCGAGGTCTCGTTGCGTCCGGACGATACATGAGCATGCGAATCCCATTACCCGATCGCCCGGGTCAACTTGCGCGGATTGCCGAGATCGTGGCCGGCCAGAATGCGAACGTTGTCGAGGTCATGCACACGCGTCACGGAACTGACCTGCAGATCACGCAGGTGGAGCTTGAAGTTCACATCGAGACACGTGGCCAGGATCACGCCACTCAAGTGCTCGATGCGCTTCGCGCCGAGGGCTACGAGCCCCGCGTCACCTTCTAGCCGAGGAACGGCTCGATCGAGACAATCTCGACCGCGATTTCGGCACCGCTCGGCGCAGTGAACGTTGTGACGTCACCGGGCTCGAGACCGAGGATGGCCTGACCCATCGGGCTGTGCTCGCTGTAGACGTCAAGGTCGGTGTCTCCGGCAATTTCCCGCGACCCGAGTAGGAATCGTTCCTCGTCGCCGTGAATATGCGCGGTGACGATGGTTCCCGATGCAACGCGCGATGCGTCAACGGGTTCGGACCCGACGTGGGCGTTTTTCAGCATGTGCGTCAATTCGCGAATGCGCGCTTCGATTTTGCCCTGTTCGTCCTTGGCCGCGTGGTACCCGCCGTTTTCCTTGAGGTCACCCTCTGACCGGGCGAGTTCGATTCGCTTAACGATTTCGGCTCGACCCGACGTCGACAGGGTTTCGAGCTCGAGCGCGAGACGGTCGAACGCTTCTTGGGTAAGCCACATGGATGCCATGGCGAGAATCTCCTTAACAGGGGTATCTATCTAGGGTAGTCGTGTACACCCAGCTGCGACAAAACGACTAGACGTCGTGACGCCAGCAGCGAAAGACCTCGATGCCGGAAATCTCGTTCACCGCGCGAATCGACGCCGAGTATTGGGTCGTGTGTTGGGGCGAGGCCGGGTACGAACGGATATCCCACCCGTTTGTTCCCATTGACGAGCCGACCGTTCGAATCGCACAGGTGACCGGCGTACCAGGTGGGGCCGAGATCTGGAACGTCACCGTGGCGCTCGTTCCACTGGTCGTCGATTCGAACGCGACCCATTCAATCCCCGACGTCGGATCGGTTTGGAACACCCAGCCGACCCATGCGAAGAAGGACACAAGCGTGATTGACGCGATAATCCAGACCGCGCGCCGAGACGGGGTCGAACCGCCATATCGACCAGCGGGTGGGGTTGGGGGGAATGTCATAGGGCCCTTCGGTACTCTGTAATCAGGCTACGCGAAATGGAGACCCCGTGAACACCGCAGTGATTCTCGCCGAAAAGATTGACCCGAATGGCGTGACCCCGGGTGTTGCGGGATTCGTCATCACCGCCGCGGTCGCTATCGCCTCGATTTTTCTCATCATCGACATGAACCGTCGAATGCGTCGACTTCGATATCGCGACGAGGCTGTTGCCAATATTGATGCCGAAGTCGCCGTCGACAAACTCATTGCGGACGTGGACTCCGAAACCGGAAACCGATAACTCGATTCATGTCACTTCGGTCGTCGGTTAAGTCAGCCCTCTACGGGTTGTACGCGCGGCGACTCACGAATCAACTTCGCGAGACAACTCCTCCACGCCACATCGGGATGATCATCGACGGCAATCGGCGTTGGGCTCACCAACAAGAAGGTGTTTCCATTGCGGAGGGCCACGAGGCGGGCGCGAACAAAATGCGTGAGTTCCTCCAGTGGTGCGATGACGCGGGAGTAGAGAACGTGACGCTGTACCTCTTGTCGACGGACAACCTCACGGGCCGCCCCAGCGCTGAGTTGAAAAACTTGGCGCGGATCATCGCCAATCTCGCGACCGACCTTGGGCGCGTCCCGAACTGGCGCGTTCATCACGTTGGTGATGCGGCGAAGTTACCGGCACCTCTTCGCGCGACCCTGGAAAGGGTCGCAGAGGCGACGGCAACGAACACAGGCCTGCACGTGAACCTCGCGGTGGGGTATGGCGGTCGGCACGAGATAACCGAGGCCGTTCGCGACATCATTCGCGAGCACGAAGCGGCGGGGCTCGGAATTGACACGCTCGCCGACGATATTTCCCTTGACTCGATTTCTAACCACTTGTACACCGCCGGTCAACCGGATCTTGACCTCGTCATTCGAACCTCGGGCGAACAACGAATCTCGGATTTCATGTTGTGGCAAACCGCGCACAGCGAACTGTATTTCGTTGAAGCTCTCGGTCCGGACCTTCGTGAAATCGATTTACTTCGTGCACTTCGAGACTTCGCGCGACGTCAACGCCGATACGGCTCGTAAACAGAAGGTAACAACTTTCCGAATCGGCGTGTCACACCGAGTGGCTTCACGCGAGGGTAATAGTTTCTCGGTATGAGGTAAATCACGTGGCGTTGGGGCCACACTTCTGGTCTCGTCGCTACGCGGTTGCCGCCGAAATTGAACGGAGACCGAGTGCCCACTTCACGTCCAGCATCGTCCACCTCACCATCGACCTCGACCGCGACATCGCAACGGACTTACGTGCTGGACACGTCGGTGTTGCTGTCCGATCCGCGAGCGATGTTTCGGTTCGCCGAACACGAGGTGGTTCTTCCCGTGGTCGTGGTGTCGGAGTTGGAAAAAAAGCGCAACGACCCGGAGCTCGGATATTTCGCGCGACAGGCACTTCGGTTCTTGGACAATCTGCGGGTGACGCACGAGCGCCTCGATATGCCCATTGCGATTGGTGACGGTGGAACGCTTCGAGTCGAGCTCAACCACACGAGCGATTCCGCGCTGCCGTCGGGACTGCGCCTCGGCGACAACGACACCCGCATTCTGTCGGTCGCCCTCAATCTGGCGAACGAGGGTCTCGACGTTGTTGTCGTGTCGAAAGATCTGCCCCTCCGCGTCAAGGCGTCGAGCATAGGTCTCGCTGCCGAGGAATATCGCGCGGAACTCGCCGCGGATTCGGGTTGGACCGGAGTTGCCGAGATTTCCCTCTCGGGCGACGAGATGCAAAAGCTGTACGACAAGGAAGAGCTGCGCACCACTCTTGTCGAGGACCTGCCGCGCAACACCAACCTCGTCGTGCACTCTGAACGCGGTTCCGCGTTGGCCCGCGTCGTCGGCCCCAAGAACATCGAACTTGTTCGTGGCGATCGCGACCTGTTCGGTTTGCACGGACGAAGTGCCGAACAGCGACTTGCCATCGACATGTTGCAAGACCCAACCATCGGAATCGTGTCCCTGGGTGGTCGTGCGGGAACCGGGAAGAGCGCCCTCGCCTTGTGCGCGGGACTCGATGCCGTGCTCGAAAAGCGACTACACAAGAAGATCATGGTCTTCCGTCCGTTGTACGCGGTAGGCGGTCAAAACCTGGGATATTTACCCGGTGACGCCGACGAGAAAATGAACCCGTGGGCACAAGCGACGTTTGACACTCTCGGCTCCGTCGTGAGTGACAACGTCATGGAGGAAGTTATTGAACGCGGCCTCATTGAGGTCCTCCCGCTGACCCACATTCGCGGGCGGTCATTGCACGACGCCTTTGTTATCGTCGACGAGGCGCAGTCGCTCGAACGAAACGTTCTTCTCACGGTGCTGAGTCGCATCGGCCAGAACTCCCGCGTCGTCCTCACCCACGATGTCGCCCAACGCGACAACCTGCTCGTCGGACGACACGACGGAATCGCCAGTGTGATCGAGGCGTTGAAGGGACAGAATTTGTTCGGGCACATCACTCTTCAGCGAAGCGAGCGCTCGGATATCGCCGCATTGGTGACCGACTTGCTCGACAACTACGAGATCGCGTAGCTCTATCGCGCACATACGCCACGTCGGAATCATTCCTCACCATTCGTGCGCAAAACTCGTCGACGATTTATATAGGATATAAAGAGATTTGATGACCCTTTCGAAAGGTATTCCGTGAAGATGTCTCACATTCTTCGTTCATTGGCCGTCGCTGCGGTTTTTGCATTCGTCGCCCCCGTCCCTGCCCAGGCGACAGTGGCCAACCTCAAGGACTGTGCCTTCGGTCCTGCACAGGTGTTCGATGTTCAGTACAACTTCTCAGGCGGAAACCTTAATATCTCTGGTGTTACTTACCCGTATGGCGGATCGGGCCAATTGAATTCAGGTAACTGGTCCGATGGCGACTACGTGAAGTTCGTCGACAGCGTGTCGGCCCCCGGCACCCTTGCGCTCGAGCGATTCAATTCGAGCGATGTTTCCCAGGGTCTTCTTGACACCACGGGAACCTTCCGCGCAATCGGCGACGACTTCATTTTCTACCTTGGCGGCGGGTTCTACGGAACCGTCATTACGACAGGTGCTGGTTTTGACTACGGCGATGCCGCAACACTCGCCGTCACCGAAGAGAATCCCTCTAACGCCACTGCACTCGCGTACACCAACTGCATCGAGACACCCATTGCATCGGGTGGCAGCCGCGAAAACCCCGGCGGTAGCGGTGGCGGTGGCGGTGGCGGCGGGGCAGACCCGACACTTGACCTGAATCTTCACGTCAAAGTTGGTGAAATTCTTGCCGGCAAGGACGTTGAATACACCGGTGAAGGTTTGATGGCGGATTCCGAATACGTCCTGGAACTGCATTCACAGGTCATCGAACTCGGATCGGGAA
>CANGCU010000016.1 GCA_947452355.1 Microbacteriaceae bacterium
ATGATGCGGTTTTGTTTATCCGGAGTTTCATCGCTTCCGCCGGACAGCAAGAGACGCGAGTAATCGCGTGCAACCTTGCTCGAAATTGGCGCGGAGGACGCGGATTCCAAAAGTCCTTGGAACGTGGTCCGCGGAAACACGTAAATGCAACGTTCTTGACCGCGAGTCAACACGATGCCCCCGGCGAGTTCGTCCCGGAATTTAGCGGGCAAGATGACGCGACCCTTGTCGTCGAGCTTGGGTTCATAGGTTCCGAGCAACACGGCCGCCTCCTCTCTGATGACGCTGTGGGGTTTATTACATTCTCCACTTTACTCCATTTTTCTCCATTTCTCTCCACTTTTATCCAAAAATATCCATGCCGTGTCAAAGAACCAACCACGCCGAGGCAACAAAAAAAGTCCGGCCGAAGCCGGACTTTCATTACACGAAGGTTCTAGAGGTCGCCGTCCATGCGTCGATCCCAACGATCGGCGAGTTTCGAACGAGGTGCGGACGGCGTGGACGACGCGGCCGAGCGCGTCTCGCCACGTCGGTTAAGCGTGAGCATCGTGCCAACCACCATCATTCCGAATCCCGCAATTCCGACCAGGGCAAATTTCACAACAACGCCAGCGAGAAGTACGCCGATCCCGGCGACGATAGTGAGGACGCCGATGGTGACAAGAGTGAGGTTTGCCCTCCGCGGAGAAACGGTAACGACGTCCGCGGTCGAGCCGGTGAGTTGCCGTTCCATTTCGTCGAGAACTCGGCGTTCATCGTCAGAAAGAGCCATGTCCCCTCCTATAGTCATCTCCAGTGTAAAGCGTGCTTCGCTAATGTGGAACCGTGAATTCCACCAGCCCCTTTATCGACAGTGTCGCTGCACGCTTGGGTCAACTCGTTGCGCAGGCGCACCGCGAATTACCCGAAATCGCGACCGACGCCGATGCTCTCACCGCCGTTGCCGAATCGTTCCTGACGGGGGGCAAGAGATTCCGCGCTCGACTCGCGTATTGGGGATGGCGAGCAGGCACTACGTTCGGGGACGTGTCCGCCGACATCGACTCGGCTTCCGCGCTGGACCACGTTGTGTCGCTGGCAACGGGTCTCGAACTCTTCCATGCCGCCGCACTTGTTCACGATGACATCATCGATAAGAGTGACACTCGACGAGGAACACCGTCGGCCCACCGTCAATTCGAACGTCACCATGTCGAGGGACGGTTCGACGGCTCGGCCGACCATTACGGAAAGTCCAGCGCAATCCTGCTCGGTGATTTGCTTTTGTCCTGGGCGGACGACCAGTTCCTTGGGGCAGCATTGAGCGTCGATGCGCAATCGGCACAAGTGTTCCGTTCCGAATTACGAACGATGCGATCTGACGTGACGGCGGGACAGTTCTTGGACAACCATGATTCCGTCGCGTGGCGAAACATCAGTGATAGCGACGCGATTGATCGTGCGCAACGGGTGGTGATTTACAAGTCGGCAAAGTACAGCGTCGAGGCGCCAATCGTACTTGGCGCGATTCTGGGAGGGGCACAGCCACCGCTCATTTCCGCACTTCGCGGGTTTGCGCTTCCGTTGGGATTTGCCTTCCAGCTGCGTGACGACCTGTTGGGAGTGTTCGGCGACGAGGAGACGACCGGCAAACCCGCTGGAGACGACCTCCGCGAAGGCAAGCGCACCGTTCTTCTCGCCATCGCCCGTCAACGCGCAGACCGCGCGACGGTCACAGTGTTAGACGAACTAATCGGTGATCCGCGACTCGAGCCTGCTCAGATTGACATGTTGAGGTCGACACTCGTCGCCACTGGTGCCGTGCAGCAGATTGAGGAACTCATCGCGACGTCGCGGGACCGTTCGCTTCGGTCGCTCGCCGAAATGGGAGTCGATTCGTCGGTCGAACGCGAACTGAGTTCACTCGTTGATGCGATCACCATTCGCGCGGTTTAGGGGACACACCCCTTCCGCCTAAGTCGTTTCAACCACTTCGCGCCTGACAATTAAGGAGCGCGGAGAGGAGGCGTCATGAGCGAATTGCTTCCCACTAATTCGACCTCTCCTATCTTCGACGGACTTCGCCCGCAGATTGCACAAGATACACGTCACAATCGACGCATCCGCATAATCGCCGCCGCCGCGAGTGCGCTCCCAATTCTCGCGGCCGCCACTGCCTCATGGGTTGCGGGCGCAACAACTCTGACCGAGCTGGACCCGACCCAACAACCTCCAGCGCCACCCGAACCGACTCCAGAAGAATTGATGGATGCGACCAGCGTCCTCGGGCAGTCGACGCACACGGTGGTCGAGGGTGAAAGCCTGACATCGATAGCCCAGATGCACGGCATCCCCACCGCAGCACTGTTGGCACTGAACGGCTTGTCCTGGCAGACGACAGTCCATGAGGGGCAGGTGCTCGACGTCAGCAAAAAGATCCGCCCTACCGTCGACGAATCAGCTGTAGTGACACCTACCTTGGCGGAAAGCCCGCTGCTCGAATCAGGAATTCGAGCGGATGATCTCGGTCGAGTAGCGGACGGCGAGGTTGTCAATGCACTCACGGCGGAAATGGCGACGAACGCCCGGATTATCATTCACGTTGGTCGAGAACTCGGCGTGCCGAATTACGGAATCGTCATTGCGCTCGCGGCAGCCGCACAAGAATCACACCTTCGGAACATCGATTTTGGAGATCGCGATTCAATCGGTCTTTTCCAACAGCGACCATCGTCAGGCTGGGGCAGTGCCAGCCAAATCCGCGACCCGCGTTATGCGGCACGAGCCTTCTTTGGCGGTCCGTCATCCACCGCGTCGAATACGCCGGCCGGGTTGCTCGATATCCCACGGTGGCAACACATGTCGGTATCGGATGCCGCCCAGGCGGTGCAGCGGAGCGCATACCCCAATGCGTATGCCAAATGGGAAGTCAGCGCATGGAACTGGCTTTTCGAACTGACCTAGTGTCGCACCCGGATTCGACGACCTGACCCGTACCCCGACATAAACTGGACAACATGCCCCCCGAATCGACTGACCGACTCGTCGGCACCGTTCTGGATGGTCGATATCGAATTGAATCCCGCATTGCGCGAGGAGGCATGGCAAAGGTTTATCTCGCCGAGGACATCCGACTCGAACGCCAAGTAGCCATCAAGGTGATGCACGACCACCTCACCGATGACGGAGATTACGCGTCAAAGTTCATTCGGGAGGCGCGTCATACTGCACGCCTTGCGCACCCGAACATCATGTCGGTGTTTGATCAAGGGCACGTTGACGACACCTTGTATCTCGTCATGGAATACCTGCCGGGAATGACGCTTCGTGATTTGCTCAACGATTTCACCACCTTGACAGTCGAGCAATCACTGGACATCGCAAACGCGGTCCTCCAGGCGTTGTCTGTTGCACATCGTGAAGGAATCCTGCACAGGGATGTCAAACCCGAAAACGTGATTCTCGTCAACGACGGCCGAATCAAGATCGGCGATTTCGGACTGGCTCGCCCAGTCAACAACGCCACCGATACCGGCAAGTCACTCCTCGGAACCGTGGCGTATATCGCACCCGAGCTACTGACTCGCAGTCAGGCTGACAATCGAAGTGACCTCTATTCGGTCGGAATTATGTTGTATGAAATGTTGACCGGTAAACAACCGTTCACCGGCGAGACCCCGATGCAGGTTGCCGTGCAACACGCTCAACAGCCAATGCCGTTTGCGCACGATTCAAATCCGACCGTGAGCCGCGCTGTTGACGACGTCATTCAATGGGCAACGCAAAAGAATCCGGAAGACCGCCCGAAAGATGCACGAACTTTGCTCGACGCACTTAAGCATGCGCTGGTTCGGCGTGACGACGAGGCCGACTCCCCAACCAGAGTCATCGATTCGGCGGTGCCCCCAGCGACCAGTGAAGATTCGCGAGAGACCCAACGCGCCCTCCCAACAATCGCACCTGGCTCAGGCGCGGCGGCAGTCAACAACCCACAACCCTCGACACCGGTCCGATCACGGCGGCCTCGCGGACGATTCATCATCATTGTCCTCGCACTGATCATCGCACTCGCCGGCGGAACGACCGTGTGGTGGTATCAATTTGGTCCCGGTTCGGTCACGTCAAGCGCTTCCGTTTCGGGAATGTCCGCCGACGCGGCGACCGCAGCACTCACCAGTGCAGGATTCGTCGTCGTCGACCCGGCGTCCGAGGAATACAGCAGCGATGTACCCGAGGGATCCGTCATTACGACGGCACCCGAAATCACCGCTGGTATGCCCAAGGGTACAGAGGTGCATCTTGTCGTGTCCCTCGGACCCGAACCCGTCGCCTTCCCCGATTTTGCCGGGGCGTCGACGGTCGATTTTTCGGCACAACTCGCGCAACTCGGCATCGGGGTCGTCGACACGTCCAAGGAATTCAACAAAAGCATTCCCGCGGGAAACGTCATAAAGGTTTCGCGCACAGATGGAACCGAAATCAAGGTGGGCGACACGGTATACGCCGGTGATTCGGTACTCCTGACTGAATCGGTTGGAAAGGTTCCCAGTGTGATGGGGATGACGATCGAGGAAGCAACCGCGGCCTTGGCGACTGTCGACCTCACGGTGAATGGTCGAACATCCCAGGAATTTTCGACAACGGTCGAGGCTGGGCTTGTCATTTCGGTGACGTCTGCCGGTGGCGCCATTCACCCAGGCGGCGCCGTGTCCCTCGTCGTGTCTAAAGGTCCGGAACTGGTTACGGTTCCAAGCGTCACGGGTTTGACACTCGGTGCAGCAAAGACGCTTCTCACGGGCTTGGGATTCTCGGTCACGGTCATGACGGATATCCCCAAGAGCCACTGGGCGGAAAGTTGGGCACTGGCTGCGGCGACCGACCCTGCGGAAGGAACCGAAATTCCCAAGGGATCAGGAATTACCCTGCAGGGCAAGATCTAACGTCACACTCCGAGCGGCATCACAATCAAGCTGAGGGCAAGGGTGAACATGATGCTGGCAATCACTGTGTCGAGCACTTTCCAAAACTTCGGGTTTGCGACATACCGAGAGAGAGCCTTCGCACCGAATGCGAGAGCAAAGAACCAGACGAGGCTGGCGATGGATGCGCCGACGGCAAACCACCAGCGGGAATCACCGAACTGAGCGGCGACCGATCCTAAGAACACCACCGTGTCGAGATACACGTGAGGGTTCAGGAGCGAGAACGTGGCAGTCGCGATGACGGCCGCCGACAGCGTCGCGGGGCCGCTGCCGGATACATCCATCGACTCCCCTGAATTCGCGCGGCGAAGTGACGACACCCCGAACCAGATCAGGTAACCTGCGCCGAGCCAGCGAACTGCTCCCAGCAAGAACGGCACGGATTCCAATAACGCTCCGAGCCCGGCGACACCCAGGGTGATGAGGGCGACGTCAAGGACCGCCGACACGAGTGCCACGGGAAAAACAAACCGACCGCTCAATCCTTGACGCAGGACGAACGCGTTTTGCGCCCCAATTGCGACAATCAACGAGAGGCCCGTGAAAAGACCGGAAACGAGTGCGGGAATCACGGCGATTAGTTTCGCGCAGCGAGCTCTTCAGCCACAAGGAAGGCAAGTTCGAGGGACTGCATGTGATTCAAGCGGGGGTCACACAGCGATTCATATCGAGATGCCAGCGTTTCTTCGTCAATCATTTCCGCCCCACCTAGACATTCGGTGACGTCATCGCCGGTGAGCTCGACGTGAATTCCACCAGGGAACGTTCCGACCGCACGGTGCGCCTCGAAGAATCCTTTGACCTCGTCAACAACGTCATCGAAGCGACGGGTCTTGTAGCCATTCGGAGTCGTGATCCCGTTTCCGTGCATTGGATCCGTCACCCAGACAGGAAGCGCATCGCTGTCCTTGACTGCTTCCAACAGCGGGGGCAATGCGTCGCGAATGACACCTGCTCCCATTCTGGTGATGAACGTCAATCGGCCGGGAATTCGGTTGGGATCGAGAATGTCAACGAGCTTGTGAACCATCTCGGGAGTAGTCGACGGTCCGAGTTTGATTCCAATGGGGTTCGAGATTCGGGAGAAGAAATCGATGTGTGCACCGTCGAGTTCCCGAGTGCGCTCCCCCACCCACACAAAGTGCGCCGATGTGTTGTAGGGATTTCCAGTGCGCGAATCGATTCGGGTCATGGGACGTTCGTAATCCATGAGCAGACCCTCGTGCGAAGAATAGAACTCGACGCGAGTCAATTCGTCGAAGTCCGCTCCCGCCGCCGCCATGAACTTGATCGCGCGGTCGATTTCCTTCGCGAGCGATTCATATCGTTTATTGGCTGGGTTCTCGGCAAACCCTCTATTCCACGAATGGACTTCGCGCAGGTCAGCGAAACCACCCTGGGTAAATGCACGAATGAGATTGAGTGTCGACGCGGCCGTGTGATAGCCGCGCAAAATACGATTCGGGTCGGCCTCGCGCGACTCCGGGGTGAAGTCGTAACCGTTGACAATGTCGCCACGGTAAGCCGGAAGTGTCACGCCATCTCGGGTTTCGGTGTCGCTCGAGCGGGGTTTCGCGAACTGGCCCGCCATGCGACCCATCTTGACAATCGGCATCGCTGCACCGTACGTCAACACGACCGCCATCTGCAGAATCGTCTTGACACGGTTACGAATCTTGTCCGCGGTTGCGCCGTCAAAGGTTTCGGCGCAATCCCCACCCTGTAGAAGGAATGCCGAGCCCGATGCGACACGAGCGAGTCGGTTTGTCAGTTGATCGACCTCACCGGCAAAGACGAGTGGCGGTAGCTTCGACAACTCGGAAGTCACCCGTGCGAGGTCGTCGGCGTTTCCCCAGTGAGGCTGCTGTCGGATTGGAAGTTTGCGCCACGCATCCAGCCCTTCGAGCACTCCAGGCGCCACGGCCACAATCGATTCGGTCACTCTCGTCCTTACGCCATTAACTAGTCCAGCCTACCGAACTCTATGAACGGCCAGATTTAGAGCGACGAGACGTCGCGTATTCGTCGACATATTCCTGCCCGGACAACACGAGAAGTTCGTGCATGATTTCGTCGGTAATGGCACGAAGGACGAAGCGGTCATTGTCATAACCGTCGAACCGTGAAAAATCGAGTGGACGCCCAAACGATATTCCGATTCGTTTTACCGTCGGAAGTCTCTTACCAATTGGCATGACTTTGTCGGTGTCCACCATGGCTACGGGGATCACGGGGACACCGGACTCCAGTGCCATCCGCGCAATACCGGTTCGACCTCGATACAGCCGGCCGTCCGGGCTTCGAGTCCCTTCCGGGTAGATCCCCAGAAGTTTTCCTTCATCGAGCACTGCGACCCCCGTCGTCAGTGCGTCCTCGCTGGCACGTCCGCCCGACCGGTCGATGGGGAGCTGGCCCGACGCGTTGAAAAACATTCGGACAAGCCAACCCTTGAGCCCGCGTCCCGTGAAGTATTCCGACTTCGCGAGGAAAACGACGGGGCGACGAAGAACGAGCGGGAGGAAAACCGAATCGATGAACGACAAATGGTTACTGGCCAGAATCGCGGAGCCCGAGGTAGGAACGTTCTCAATCCCACGCACCCACGGGCGAAACACTCGCAACAGAATCGGTCCGAGTACAAGGTTTTTCACCAACCAATAGAACACGGGGACAGCCTAGTCAACGCTGCCATGACTCGGGACATGCACCGAAAGCGGGACAGTCGATAGGCTTGGGAAAATTCCGTCGTCAAAGGAGACCCGGTGAACGAAACAACAATGGCGGCGATCGTCCCCCACGACCCGAACGCCACGATTTGTGATCTCCTCGAGGAGCGGTTTCGCGAGACACCCGAACACACACTGTTTTCCGTCCCGCGCACCGACGGTGGCTGGAATCCGATTACTACGTCTGATTTCCACAGCCAGGTGATTGCCTTGGCAAAAGGTTTTGTTGCCGCCGGAGTGAAACCTGGCGACAAAATCGGAATCATGTGCAAGGTTCGCTTTGAATGGACTCTCATCGATTTTGCAACGGCCTACGCGGGCGCCATTCTCGTGCCCGTATACGAGACATCATCTCCGAGCCAAATCGCTCATGTGTTATCCGATTCGGGTGCGAACGCGCTGATTCTGGAGACCGCCGAGATGCATGCACGATTTGATGAAATTCAGGCGGAAGTGCCGGGGATTGGCACGTCGTGGCGACTCGACCTTGGTGATCTCGACACGCTTCGCGCACACGGTGCCGACATCACGGATGCCGAAATCGACAAGAGGCGCCGACTCGCCAAGGGGTCCGATATTGCGACGCTGATTTATACGTCAGGGTCGACCGGGGCACCAAAGGGCTGCATCATCACTCATGCGAATTTCGTCGACACGATTCGAAACGCCGCAAAAGAAATGAGCATGGTTGTCAACACCGACGCATCGACCTTGCTGTTCATCACCGCTGCCCACATCTTTGCCCGCGTCGTCAGCCTCCTCGCAGTCCACTCCGGTGTTCGGGTGGGACATCAATCGGACACCAAACTGCTTCTACCCTCGTTGCAAAGTTTCAAACCAACCTTCTTGCTCGCAGTGCCTCGCGTGTTCGAAAAGGTTTATAACTCGGCCGAACAAAAAGCAGAAGCGGGAGGCAAGGGGTCAATCTTCCGCCTCGCCACAGCAACGGCGATTGAGTACTCGCACGCTCTCGATGCGGGACACGTGTCGTTTGCGCTGCGGGCAAAATTTGCTGTTCTCGACCGCCTTGTTTTGTCCAAACTTCGCGCCGCAATTGGCGGTAGGGCGATTTATGCGGTGTCTGGATCGGCTCCTCTTGGACTTCGACTGGGCCATTTTTACCGGGCGCTCGGACTCAAGATTCTCGAAGGTTACGGTTTGACCGAAACCACGGCACCGGTCACCATCAACGTCCCGCAGAAATTCAAGATTGGAAGTGTCGGTCCCGTACTCCCCGGAATTTCGGTTCGAATCGCGGCAGACGGCGAGGTCCTCGTTCGAGGCGTCAATGTGTTCGCTGGTTATTGGCACAACGATAAAGCGACCGCCGAGACCTTCGATGGCGATTGGTACAAGACGGGTGATATCGGCAACATCGATGACGATGGCTATCTGTGGATCACGGGCCGAAAAAAGGAGATTATCGTCACGGCCGGTGGCAAAAACGTCGCTCCAGCGACGTTGGAAGACCCGATTCGAGCGAATCCCTTGATTGGCCAGTGTGTCGTCGTGGGCGATGAGAAGCCCTTTATCTCGGCGCTCATCACGTTGGATTCCGAGATGCTCGAGCCGTGGCTTCGGAATAACGAACTCAACCCTGCGATGTCCGTTGCCGACGCGGCGCGTCACCCTGCAATCCTCGCGGAAATTCAAGGGGCAATCGACCGAGCAAACGCATTGGTGTCTCGAGCGGAATCAATCCGCAAATTTGTGATTCTCCCGACAGAGTTCACCGAGGCAAGCGGACATTTGACGCCCAAAATGAGTATCAAACGGCATGTCATCATCGCGGACTTCGCCAGCGAAATTGATGCAATCTACGACGGGAACCCGGACACCTCAGGAATCACGCTCGGCAATTAGGAGCGAAACCACTCCGCGGAACGGATGTCGCGCATTGCATTTCGCTTGGTGACGGGGTCTAACCCTTCGATATACAGTTTGCCGTCGAGGTGATCAACTTCGTGTTGGATCGCTTGTGCCATAAGCCCCTCCCCCTCAATTTCGATGGGCTGACCGTCACGGTCAACACCCACCACTCGTGCCCACGGAAATCGTTCACGAGGGAACGCGAACCCAGGAACCGATAAACACCCTTCGTCGATAAATTCAGGCTCGCCGCGCACTTCGACGACTTGCGGATTGAGAATGTATCCAGTGCGCCCGTTGACATTGAAACTGAAGGCGCGAAGCCCCACGCCGATTTGATTTGCGGCAACTCCTGCCCGGCCAGGCAAAAGGACGGTATCGACAAGATCTTGGACAAGCGCACGGGTCGAGTCGTCGAAACGGTGAATGGGATCCGTCACGCTACGCAAGATCGGGTCGCCAAACAGGCGAATCTCACGAACGGGCATTATTTGTTCGGGGCGATTCCCTCGACGACAAATGCCGCCAACAGTTCCGCTGCATCCCGCGTGATCTTGTTGAGTTTCGACCAGGTGATGACCGAACCCGCGGCAATGTGTGGGTCGTAGGGAATGCGAACAACCTCGCGAACACGTGACCGGAAGTGGTTTTCGATTTCGTCAAGTTTGACGAGCATGGTCCCCTGTGTCGCGGTGTTGAGTGCGACAACCGAATTGCGCACGAGGTCGGCATAGCCATTCGACTCAAGCCATGACAGCGTCTCGGACGCCAGTCGAGCCTCGTCGATAGACCCACCCGACACGATGACGAGCGCATTTGCGCGCTGGAAGATCGGCCGCATAACCGAATGGACGATTCCGGTACCACAGTCGGTGAGAATCAACGAATAGTAGCGAGACGCAACGTCGGCGACGACGTTGTAGTCGTATTCGTCAAACGCATCCGCCAGCGTCGGATCCGGGTCCGAGGCAAGCACGTGCAGTCGGGTTACGTCACGGCTGATGAACTCGACGAAATCGGTGAACGAGCCGATGGAGGGGGCCTTGAGAACGACGGAGCGGATGGTGTTCTTGGTCTCGCGCGGGATTCGCTCTGCGAGAGTTCCGCGGTCGGGGTTCGCGTCGATTGCGATCACTCGGTCTTCGCGGTGTTGTGCCAGTGCCATCCCAAGAAGAGTCGTGGTTGTGGTCTTTCCTACTCCCCCCTTGCGGGTGAGAATCGGAACATATCGCGTGTCACCATTGAAGGTGGTCGAGATCCGTGCGATCAGTTCCTTGCGCGCACGTGCACGACGCGAATCGCCGAGGTTTACCGTGTGAAACGTGAGCTCGAAAATTGCGCGCTGGTACCAGCCCACCGGGGCGACCTGCTTTTCTTTAACGTCCAACAGGCGAACGTCGGTCAGCATTGACGAGGGTTCCGGTGTAGCCGACACGCCGGAATGGCGACGTGAGTACATCGCTTCGGAATCGGGGGTGGCTGAAACCAACAGCGTGGCGTCAGCCGAAATGGGAACGTCTACCGAAAGTCCTTCGGTTACGGCGTCCGGGATAGTCGCGGCGTCGTCGACCTCGGTAAGCGGCGACGAAGCCTTATCGCTCGATTTCGCCGACGCGGTGGGTCGCTTGCGTTCAACCACAATGACTCCTTTAGTGCTGTTGTCCGTTGAGGTTCATTCTAGTCGACAAGCGCTAATGGTGATTTCTCCCCATTTGCCAACCGAGGTTTTCTCGTCCATTTCCCCGACACTCCCCGAGGCAAGACAAAAGTGTGCCTCGGCGTTTCCAGCACGACTTGACGGATAAGGTTGAGTTCGTGCAGGTCGTCAGCGTAAGTTCCCTCAAGGGCGGTGTCGGAAAGACAACCGTGACGCTCGGGCTTGCGTCGGCTGCATTCGCGAAGGGGTTGCGGACACTCGTCATCGATATGGATCCGCAATCCGATGTGTCGTCTGCGTTGGCTTCCCGCTCGTCGCACGGGTACTCCATCGAATCGGTGCTTACTAATTCGAGTAGTTCGGTTGTCCGCCAGGCCGTTGTTCCCAGTTCGTGGACCGGACCGGGCGATGTCCCCGTCCACATCCTCATGGGGTCTCCCACGGTTTCAGTTCACGATAAGCCCGCTCCCACAAAGCAAGAACTCTGGAAGCTAGAAGAAGCACTCGCGACGATTGAGTCGAACTATGACGTCGTCTTCATCGATTGCCCACCGTCATTCAATGGGTTAACCCAGACCGCGTGGACCGCGGCCGATTCGGTCGTGATCATCGCCGAGCCCGGGTTGTTCTCGGTCACTGCTGTGCACCGAACGCTCTTGGCTCTACAGGCGATGCGCCTCAAGATGTCTCCGCGCCTGCGAACCGCGGGAGTCATCATAAATCGATTCCGTCCCGACAGCCCCGAACACACGTTCCGACTCGAGGAAATGCGTCAACTATTCGGTGACCACATTCTCGAGCCGATCCTGGACGAAACACTCACTCTCCAACAATCAACGGGTGCTGCTATTCCGATCCATCGTTGGCCAGGCGACCAGGCGCAATCTATCGCTCGTTACTTTGATCGGCTGTTACTCAAGGTGTTGATCGACACCGGTCGACCGTAGGCCGGACTACGAGGCGCGTGATGCGCGCTTGGCGGCGAGGTCATCGACAACGTCACCGACGCGGATGGCATCGATCGTGATCAGTGTTGTTTCGACTTCGCGCAACACAGCTCCAACGGCAATGCCGAATACTCCCTGGCCACGATTCACAAGGTCAATGACTTCGTCACTCGAGGTGCAAAGGTAAACCGATGCGCCGTCGCTCATGAGAGTCGTGCCAGCGAGGTCGTCAATACCTTCCGCGCGGAGTTGTTCGACCGCGATACGGATTTGTTGCAGAGAAATTCCGGTCTCGAGAAGGCGTTTGACAAGTTTGAGCACCAAGATGTCTCGGAAGGAATACAAGCGCTGAGACCCAGAACCCTGGGCGGGTTGGATTGTCGGAACGACAAATTCGGTCCGCGCCCAATAATCGAGTTGACGGTAGGTGATGCCCGCGGCCGCTGCGGCCGTGGCTCCGCGGTATCCCTCGACAGATTCGCCGGGGTTGTGCGTGAGTTCACTCATGTTGAACCAACCTTCACCTTGTTGCTGAACGTTAACGTGTCCCACTGTATCGATGGGCTGTCCCCGTCGAGCCGCCAAACAACCTTTCGGCGTGTCGCAATTAGCCGATCAAGTCCTCAATGGACCTCATCAATACTGCGATTCTAACCTGTTCAAGGTTTTGAGCAAGGTCTCGGGCCACATCGACGGCCTTCTCTTTGCTCACTCTACTGGCGCTCTTCACAATCGGCAGGACCGCGCTATGAACGATGTCCGCATCCTTCTCAGCCTGAAGTCGGAGTCCTCGAAGGTGGCGTGGCTCGATGCCTGCCTTCTGCAATTCGACCAGCGCAGTCAACGTTTTCAGCGCATCTTCGGTATAAATTTCCGCAGCCGGCAACAGGCTCATTGAGACCGCATCGTCCAGCAACGACTTGGTCGCGCCAGACGTCTTGAGCATTTCATTTCGCGTGAAGCGAACTTCTAGGGACAGAATTGAGTCAATCGAGAGCGTGGCGCCACCCGGAAGCGTCGGGGTCTTACCCGCGTCGATGTCGCCGAGCACCAGCTCGATTTCCTTGAGCGGCATGAAATAATCGCGTTGCAAGAACAAGATCATTCGTAAGCGCTCGACGTCGGCCGCGGTGTATGAACGATATCCGCTCGCCAAACGAACGGGATTCACAAGACCCGATTCGCCCCAAAAGCGAAGTTTCGAGCTCGAGAGATCGGGAAACTGAATTCGAAGCTGCTGCAAAACCTGACCGATGGTCAACCCAGTGGGGACATCGCCCGCTCGTTGTGCCGACATTGCCTACGCCTCGCCAGGAAGGTCGTGACGAGACGGATAGAACGTCATGCGATATTTGCCGATTTGGATTTCTGAACCGTCAACGAGTGCGCCACCCGAGGTTCGCTCGCCGTCAAGGTACGTGCCGTTGAGTGAGTCTAGATCGCGGATCGAAAAGGTATTTGCCTGTCGGGCGATTTCTGCGTGGCGACGCGAGACCGTGACGTCGTCCAAAAAAATGTCGGCATCGGGGTGGCGTCCGGCGACGGTCACATCTGTGTCGAGTAAGAAGCGGGCGCCAACCGTTGGGCCACGGCGGACGATGAGCAGAGCACTCCCCGCAGGAAGTGCGGCGATTGCAGCGGTTTCCTCGGCGGTAGCGCTGGCCTCGAGAGCCGCGAGTCTCGTTGCGAAGTCTTGGCCGAGATGTTCGGTGCTGTGCCGAGTGTCGTCGTTGTCGCTCATCTCGCCTCCTTCGTGGACAATCCTAATGGACGGCCGATTGCGCTAACGCACTCGGAGTAGCGCGACGTAGCATCCCCAGATACCCAATTCCTGCAACCCAATAAATTCCCGCCCCGACAGCGCCAATGATCCATCCGATGTCGACGAGCGGCAGTTGCGAATCTGACCACACCGTTCCCACGACAATGACGAGAAAAGCGACAAATAGGACGAAGGTGCCCGCTTTTCCGATGAGGGTCACGCGGGGAAAATCTGCGATTCGAAGTCGTCGGTAAAGGACGACCGCCAGCAATACGAGGTCGCGAGCCAGGACTATGGCCACGAGGGCAACCGGGATGAGTCCTCGAATCGCCAAGCCGATGACGCTCGCGGCGATGAACAATCGGTCAGACATCGGATCCAAATACATTCCTAGTCGCGTGACTTGATTAAATTGTCGCGCAATCAATCCGTCGATGAAATCGCTCGTCGTTGCCACGATCAAGATTGTGAGCGCCGGCCCGTCGTGTCCGATGACAAGTAGCCACAGAAAAACGGGAACGGCGAGAAGTCGAATAAACGAGATGACGTTGGGAACCGTCCAGATCCGATCCAATCCCTCTCGTGCCAT
>CANGCU010000017.1 GCA_947452355.1 Microbacteriaceae bacterium
ACACGGGCGAACTGGGTACCATCGACGGTTTATTGGTTGATCGAGCGTTCATCCCGGATCGCCGCAATCACGCGCAAGAGTTAACGACTATCGACCGCCTCGCGGAGTTGGGGTTGGCCACTCCGCACATGATTCTCAACATTCTTGCGGCCGCAGGAATGGCTCTCGCAGTTGGGGCAACGGCACAGGACATTGCCACGGGAATTGAATCGTTCGAAACGGATCATCATCGATGCGAGACCATCGCCGAAAACGGCGGGGTCGTCTGGGTCAATGATTCCAAGGCAACAAATGCCCATGCGGCCAATGCGTCACTACGAGCGTTTCCCTCACTCGTGTGGATTGTCGGAGGTCTCTTCAAGGGAACTCACATTGACGAACTTGTCCAGGCGCACGCATCGAGGCTTCGGGCCGTGATTGCCATTGGCGAGGACCGAGAGGAACCACGAAGGGTTATGGAGGCGTGGGCGCCCGCTGTTCCGTTCATCGAGATAGACCACGCCGACGACGTCATGCGCGCAGCGGTTCACGCCGCCGCCGCACTAGCTGAACCCGGGGATACGGTTCTTCTCGCTCCGGCCGCAGCGTCGATGGACCAATTCCAGGACTACGCCGACCGGGGGCGTCAATTTCACGACGCGGTGTTGGAAACGATCGGTCGTGGGGATGACTAACCCGCAACTATCTCGGCTCGTTCGACTGAATCCGTTTGCCCACGATTCACCGATCGTCACGTTGTTAGCGGCGGTCACCACGCTTCTGACGGTTTTTGGGCTGTTTATGGTGTTGTCTGCCTCTTCGGTGTCAAGTGGACTGCAAAACGACGGCAACTTTTTTGCCGCCGCATTCATGCAAGCCGCGAGTGCTGCTATTGGCGCGGTGCTGTGTGTCACAATCGCCCGATTCCCCATTACCTTTTGGAGCGCTGGACGCAACTACTTTCTGTTGTTGGGCGCTGGGTTGCAAGCCGCTGTGTTGCTTGTTGGATCCAGCTACGGCGGAAACAAGAACTGGCTCGACCTCGGTTTCGTGTCGATTCAACCGTCGGAGTTCCTCAAATTGGCCATCATTGTGTGGCTCGCATCGTGGATTCACGACAACGACCACATGATCGACCTGCCGTTGCAATATTGGCGGGTGCCTGCACTATGGATAGGCGTACCGACACTGATGGTGGCCCTCGGTGGTGACCTCGGGACGACCGTCATCCTTGTGATGATCATTCTTGGCATGCTGGCATTCGCGGGAATGCCTTCACGCACCATTTGGGCACTCGCGGCAATCGGCACCGCGATGGCGTTAGCACTGATGAATGTTGGTGGCTCTGGTCGCGGCTCGCGATTCATGTCTTGGATTCAAGGTTGTGCGCCCCAGGACTACGAGACAGTGTGTTGGCAGACCATGCACGGACTGTGGGCGCTTTCGTCGGGCGGACTATTCGGTCTTGGATCGGGCAGCTCACGTGCGAAGTGGTCGTGGCTTCCGCATGCCGACTCGGACTACATTTTCGCCATCATTGGCGAGGAACTCGGCATGATCGGTGCGATCGCACTCATCGTTCTCTTTCTGGTTCTCGCGGTCATCCTGATTCGATTGGTCCGAGAGTTCCCGCAACCGCTGACCCGCGTGCTCATCGGCGGTGTTTTCGTCTGGATTGTCGGGCAAGGCTTCGTCAATATCGCCGTCGTTCTCAACCTGTTGCCCGTTCTCGGTGTTCCGCTGCCCTTCATTTCATCGGGCGGGTCGTCTCTTCTCGCAAATTTCCTCGCAATAGGTGTCGTCATCAGTTGTGTTCGTCACGAAGAGCGTTACGGATGACCGTCTTTCTCCTGGCGGGAGGTGGAACCGCGGGGCACGTCAACCCATTGCTTGCAACGGCCGATGCGATTCGTGCGCGTGAACCTGACGCCACAGTGCTTGTTCTCGGCACTGTTGAGGGTCTGGAGTCACGACTTGTTCCCGCACGAGGCTACGAACTGTTAACGATTGACCGTTTGCCATTTCCGCGCCGGCTTAGGAGCACGGCGCTCACATTCCCGGCACGCTTCCTGCGGGCCGTCAGTCAGGTACGAACCATCATCGCGACGCGGCACGTCGACGTCGTTGTCGGATTCGGTGGCTATGCGGCAGCCCCCGCGTACCTCGCGGCGAGCCAAGCAAAGGTGCCTCTTGTCATTCACGAAGCCAACGCTCTTCCGGGCATTGCGAATAGGTGGGGTGCCCGACTGACGCGATACGTCGGGGTCACATTTGCGGGAACTGCTCTGAAGAACGCGACACGAGTGGGCATGCCGCTTCGGTCTGAAATTGCGACGCTCGACCGTGTTGCCATGCGGAGCGAGGCATTGCGATTCTTTGGGCTCGACGCCAATCGGCCCGTGTTATTGGTGACAGGCGGATCCACCGGCGCGGCGCGCATCAACTCAACAATTCGTGATTCGGCCAACTCAATCGTTGGCGCTGGCTGGCAAATTGTGCACACAGTCGGTGAAACTCGCGACTTTGTCGACCCCATGATTGCCGGTTACCACCCGTTGGCCTATTGCGATCGAATGGACCTTGCTTTTTCCGCGGCAGACCTCGTCATCGCGCGTTCGGGCGCAGCGACGGTGTGTGAGATTGCCGGCTTGGGAATTGCCGCTGTGTTCGTCCCGTATCCCGTTGGAAATGGCGAACAAGAAGTCAACGCACGGGAACTCGTTGACGCGGGCGGTGCTCTGGTCTGTCCTGATGCTGCATTTAACCGCGAGTGGATCGACGAGTCCCTACTTCCGCTCTTGACCGACGAGGCCCGACGGAACACGATGTCAATACGTGCACTCGGAATCGGAAATCGAGATGGCGCTGCGAAGCTCACAGATCTCGTGTTCCAGGCCCTCACCGATTTTCGGGCTTAGGGTTGTGTCGTGATTGCACCTGACTTAGAGGTTTCGGTTCCGGATGATCTTGGCCGTGTGCATTTCATTGGTATCGGCGGAAGTGGCATGAGCGGAATCGCTCAGATGTTTCACCAACGTGGAATCACCGTCACGGGGTCCGATCGTGCTCACTCGCACACGGTCGAATCTCTTCGGGCGCGTGGCATAGACGTACAAATCGGGCACGAACCCCTCGCCGTCCGCGAGGCGAACACCGTCGTCGTCACGGGAGCCTTATGGCAGGACAATCCGGAATATCGGTGGGCGATCGAGCACGAGATTCTCGTTATTCACCGCTCGGTTGCGCTCAATTGGTTGTTGAGAGGCACGCGGGTTATTTCGGTGGCGGGCGCACACGGCAAGACCACGTCAACGGGAATGATTGTCACGGCACTTCGCGGCGTGAACCGCGATCCGTCGTTTGTGAACGGCGGAGTGATTGCGAATCTCGGTGCCTCGTGGGGGACAGGTGGCGATGACGAATTCGTGATTGAGGCAGACGAATCGGATGGGTCGTTCCTGCTATACCCAACCGCCATCGGACTCATCACCAATATCGACACTGATCACCTGGACCACTATGGTTCTGCGGAAGCGTTCGACGACGCGTTTGTGACCTTTGCTAACCAGTGCAGTGAACGCGTCGTTGTGTCGGGGGATGACCCGACACTTCGACGTTTAGCCTCGCGAATCACAACGCCCATCGTGACCTTCGGTGAAACAGAGGGAGTTGATTTCCGGGTAACACACATCGCCTCGTCGTCGAGCGGGGTAGTCGCCACCGTGTCGCATCTAGGACAAGACGTTGAACTGCGCCTTTCGATCGCCGGCGCACACAATGCGGTCAATGCTGTGGGTGCGATCGCGGTTCTGGTTCAGTTGGGCGTGCCATTGGGCGAGGCGGCCAACGCGATGCACGATTTTGCGGGCACGGGGCGTCGTTTTGAACTTCATGACACCGTTCGCGGCGTTCGGGTCTATGACGACTATGCCCATCACCCGCGTGAGGTACGCGCCGCTCTGGCGACCGCACGAAGTGTCGTGGGAACCGGTCGAGTAATCGCCATTCATCAACCGCATTTGTTCTCGCGCACACGTGACATGGCTGCAGACTTTGCTCACGAATACGAATCCGGGGCTGACTTTACGGTTGTACTGGACGTCTACGGCGCCAGGGAGGACCCCATCCCCGGTGTGACGGGCGCACTCGTGTCGGAGGCGTATGTCGATCCATTGAAAGTTTCCTATTGCCCTGATTGGTCCGATGCCGCGCGGGTTGCAGCACAGCACGCACGCGATGGGGACATCATTATGACCTTGTCGTGTGGCGATGTTTATCGGATCATTCCGCAGGTACTCACGGAGCTTGACCTTTCGTGAAACGTCCTGATTTTCCCGGGGCCGGCATCGCCCCGCGCACCACTCGTCCCACCTCGCTGCCGAAGGCATTCCAACCCGTGAGGAAAATGGAAAGCGATGCACACCGCTTCACGGTGCGACGCCGCCGACGACGCGCGTCGTGGTTAATCGGCATCGGCACCTTTCTTGCGCTCATTCTGATTGTGACGGGAATCGTCTTGTCGCCGTTATTGACACTGACCGAGGTCATCGTCAAAGGCCGCGAGTCGGTAGAAACAGACGTCGTTGTTGGGTCGGTGTCGGACCAAATCGGCAAGCCCCTGGCCTCGCTCAACTTTGATTCAATCCGCGATCGGCTGGCCACCGTCGCGCGAATTCAATCGTTTACCACCGAGATTCAGCCACCGCATACCCTCGTGATTCGAATTGTTGAGCGGCAGGCCATCGGATACATGTCCGCGAACACCAAGTGGTCAATCGTCGACGCCGCCGGGGTGGTCATTGACACCGTCATTTCGCGACCGATGAGGCTCCCCGAATTGTCCATCCCGTCGACCGCGGATCGGGGCTTCACCGCCATCACCGAAACTCTGAAGGCTCTTCCCGATTCGCTTCGCCGCACCGTGCAGTCGATCACCGCGACTTCGCGCGATACCGTGCGATTCACCATTCGGGGCAGTGGGCATCGAATCACCTGGGGCTCACCCGATAATTCATCCCTCAAGGTCTTGGTCATGGATCGCGCGTTGGAGGTTGCCCGCCGCGACGGTGGAGTGTACGAGATTGACGTGTCGGCCCCCGACAACATCGTCCTTCAGCGGATTGGGTAATTTCCGACACGCCGACAGTGCTGCAGGGTTCCCCGCAGGGCGCTGGCTATCGTGTGGGTGCCTGAGAGGGCGACAAAAGTCTTGACTTCAAGTTGAGCCTGAACGTTGGAGGAATCCATGGCATCCGCAAGCAACAACTATCTCGCCGTCATCAAAGTCGTCGGCGTCGGTGGAGGTGGCGTTAACGCCGTCAATCGCATGATTGAAGCGAGTGTCAAGGGTGTCGAATTCATCGCGGTCAACACCGACGCACAGGCCCTTCTGAACAGTGACGCCGACGTCAAACTGGACGTTGGACGTGAGCTGACCCGCGGACTTGGCGCCGGCGCTGATCCGGAAATCGGCCGACGCGCAGCGGAAGATCACGCGACCGAAATCGAAGAAAGCCTTGCCGGGGCCGACCTCGTGTTCGTGACCGCCGGTGAAGGCGGGGGAACGGGAACGGGCGGTGCGCCCGTCGTCGCTCGAATCGCGAAGTCGATCGGTGCGTTGACGATCGGAGTGGTGACGACACCCTTCGGCTTTGAAGCCCGTCGTCGGCGCGAGCAAGCCGAAGCCGGCATCGAGCGTTTGCGCGGCGAGGTCGACACTCTGATAGTTGTTCCCAACGATCGTTTACTGAAACTTGCGGACCCGACGATCTCGGTCCCGGAAGCCTTTGCCATCGCCGACGAAGTTCTTCTTGCCGGTGTTCAGGGAATCACCAACCTCATCACGAACCCGGGCCTCATCAATTTGGACTTCGCCGATGTTCGTAGCGTCATGCGTGACGCGGGAACGTCGCTCATGGGTGTCGGTAGCGCTCGAGGCGCCGAACGTGCGATCAAGGCGACGGAAATGGCCATTGCGTCCCCGATGCTCGATCAGACGATCAACGGAGCGCACGGCGTGTTGATGTCGTTCCAGGGCGGTTCAAACCTGACCATCATGGAAGTGAACGAAGCCGCGTCATTGATTTCGGAAGCCATTCACCCCGAGGCAAACTTCATCTGGGGGATGGGCATCGACGACACACTCGGCGACGAAGTGCGCGTAACGGTTATCGCTGCCGGTTTTGACGAGCGTGACACCGTTCGTCCCGCCCGAGTGGGCAGCGTCGAATCCTTCCAAACTCCGGATGAGGAATTGGGGCACAGTGAATTCGGTCGTTCCAACACGACGACAGACATCCCCGTGTTGACGGACCAATTCTCGGAGTCGGGAATTTACGATCTTCCCGAATTCCTCCAGTAGTCGCGATGTCAGCGGCGGCCGCGCGGTGGCGTGCGGTAAGAGACGAAATTGACGCGGAATGCGTCGCGTGGGGTCGAAACCCGGCGGATGTGACCCTGATTGTTGTGACTAAATTCCATCCCGCGTCTCTCGTTGACGAGTTGTGGAACGCCGGTGCGCGAGATTTTGGTGAGAGCCGACACCAAGATGCCGCACCTAAAGCCGAAGAACTTCTCCACCGTGATCTGAATTGGCACTTTGTCGGACAGGTTCAGTCAAATAAGGCGCGGGCAATCGCTCGATACGCATCGACGATTCATTCTTTAGACCGCGACAGCGTTGTCGATGCCTTAGCGACATCCGACAATCGAGTCGGCGGTTTCATCGAATTGAATCTCACCGACGATCCAGGTCGAGGCGGTGTGGATTCGGCCGACGCGATGCTGAGCCTTGCGGAACGCATTATGGCGACTGAGACCATCGATCTTCGCGGTGTGATGGCGGTGGCACCACAAGATGTTGATCCACGTGACGCGTTCGCCCGCGTTGCGACCCTGTCCGACATTCTCGTGCAGGCGTATCCGAATGCCAATGCGATATCAGCGGGCATGAGCGCCGACTGGAAACACGCGATTGAGCATGGCGCGACACACCTTCGCATCGGCACCGCAATAACGGGGAATCGACCACATTCGGGTTAATCTGATGAAAACCTCAAGGAGAGGACATCGTCATGAGGAAAACACTTGAATACTTGGGCTTCATCGATTCATCGGTCGGTCACGCACCTCGCGAACGAGCGAGCGTTCGACCTGAGCCTGTTCGTTCGGCCGGTCCACGCGCTGTCGCCCCGGTCCGCTCGATGACTCGCTCGCGCCACGACCAGGCATATTCGGTGATTCACACGATGCGTCCCCGCCGTTACGGCTCGGATGCTGCGGGCATTGCCGAGACCTTTGCGGGCGGATCGCCGATTATTGTCGATCTGGCGATGATGCAAGAGGCCGAGGTGCGTCGACTCATCGACTTCATGAGCGGACTCGTCAGCGGTCTAAGCGGCAACATTCGCCCCGTGGCCACGAAAGTTTTTCTTCTCACACCGTTGGGGATTGAACAATTCGATGATGAAGCTGATCAGAACAGCCTTCGCACGGACGCTGTCGACGCGTTCCTGGACTAATCCATGCCCGCAGTGGGTTACATCCTCTGGGTGATTTTGTGGTCTTTCTCGGCGTTGTTGTGGATTCGATTCATCATCGATTGGGTTCGACAAATCGCTCCCCAATGGCGTCCGCGTGGTCTCGTGTTGGTCATCGCGGAAGCGACGTTCACGGTCACGGATCCGCCGCTCAAATTTGTCCGCCGGTTTATCAAGCCCCTCCGCATCGGAGCGGTCGCGATTGACTTTTCATGGACAATTTTGTTATTTGCCGTTTATCTTGCAATGGGCTGGGTTAGTTAGGGTTCGCGGTAAAGTGTTGACAACCGATAACACGGTTGTCCCAAGGAATGAGGTCGGCCAATGCTGAGCGCTGAAGAGATTGTTAACAAACAATTCAAGACGAAACGCGACGGTTATGACCCCGATGATGTCGATGACTTTCTCGATGAGGTCGTAAAGGAACTGCGTCGTATTCAGATTGAAAACGACGGACTGAACCAAAAAATCTTGGCAGCGGAATCTCGCGTCGCAGAATTGCAGCGCAGCGGATCGCCACTCGCCGCGACGTTGCCGACATCGGCAACCGCCGAAACGGGCACGTCAGGGCAACTGCTTCAATTGGCGCGCAAACTTCACGACCAGCACATTCAAGAGGGATACGCGGAACGCGACCGAATCATTGAAGAGGGCAAAAACCAGGTCACTCGGATGCTCGCCGAAGCAGAGCTTCGTCAGCGAAACGAGATCAATGTCCTCGACCAGCAGCGGATCGCGGTCGAGCGTGAAATCGAGCGACTTAAGTCGTTCGAAAAGGAATATCGTCAGCACCTCCAGAAGCACCTAGAAAAGCAACTTGCCGATCTGGCCAACAGCGGTCAGGAATCCGCCAACGCTTTCTAGCGCGATGCCTCAGCATCGCTCACTTCCCGTCCCCGACGGTCTAGCTGGTAATCGAGTCGATGTCGCAATCGCAAAACTTTTGGGATTTTCCCGCACGTTCGCCGGCGAGGTCATCGAGCGCGGGGGAGTCACAATTGATGGTCGGCTCGCGACCAAGTCCGACCGATTGACGCTGGACGCGACGCTGTCGGTCGAATGGGACGATCCGCGTGAGCCGGAAATTGTTCCTGTGGTCATCTCCGACATGCAGATTGTGTATGACGATGACGACATCGTCGTCGTCAGCAAACCACCATTTCTCGCGGCCCATCCATCGCTCGGGTGGGAGGGCGACACCGTTCTCGGTGCGCTGGCGGGGGCCGGCTACCGAATCTCAACGTCGGGGCCGCCCGAGCGGCAGGGCATCGTTCATCGTTTGGACGTTGGAACATCGGGTCTCATGATTGTCACAAAGAGCGATGTCGCCTATTCGGTGATGAAGCGTAAGTTCAAAGATCGTGAAGTGTTCAAGGAATACCACGCGTTGGTCCAAGGGGAAATGGTTCCCGCGGAGGGAACCATCGACGCACCAATCGGTCGACACCCTGGTTCAGCGTGGAAATTTGCCGTGACGCACGACGGCCGGAATGCGGTGACCCATTTCGACACGATTCGAAACTATGGCCCGGCGACTCTTCTCTCCGTTGGATTGGAAACCGGGAGAACCCACCAGATTCGGGTGCACATGGCAGCACAGCGACACCCGCTTGTGGGTGATTCGCTCTATGGGGCAAACCCTAAAACTGCCGCCCTCCTCGAATTGACGCGGCAATGGCTGCACGCGGTCACATTGCGATTCAACCACCCAACCACCGGCGTTGAGCTCGAGTTGACAAGTGAATATGCCCCCGATCTTAAACATTCGCTCACAATTCTTGAATCTCTCTGACGCGCCTCACGTAAGCGACAGAACGGCGACCTAAACTAAAAGTCCGTCACCGCGAGAGGAGGTCCCGTGTCTCAATCATTCGTGCACCTGCACGTTCACACGGACAACTCCATGCTCGATGGAGCTGCTCGAATCGACGACCTGCTCGATGCAGCGGTGGCTCACAAAATGCCCGCCATTGCGATGACGGACCACGGAACCCTCTTCGGAGCGTTTGATATGTGGAAAAAGGCCCAGGACCGGGGAATGAAGGCCATCATTGGCCTCGAAGCCTATGTTGCGCCGGAAGGGCGGCACCACAAAAAGCCAGTGCTGTGGGGCGGCGGGGGAGAGGGCGATGTCTCGGGCAAAGGGGCGTACACACACCTCACGCTGTTGAGCGAAACGACACAAGGTATGCACAACCTGTTCACGATGTCATCGCTGTCGTACATCGAGGGTTTTTACCATCGGCAACGTATTGACCTGGATCTGCTGAGCAACAATTCGGCCGGGCTGATTGCGACGAGCGGGTGTGTCTCGGGAGAGATTCAAACCAAGATTCGACTCGGTGACTATGACGGCGCGAAAGCGGCTGCGGCGAAACTGCGCGACATCATGGGAAAAGAAAACTTTTTCATCGAAATCATGGATCACGGACTCGCCATTGAGCGCCACGGGATCAAAGACCTCCTGCGCTTGGCTAAGGAACTCGACCTTCCTCTCGTGCTCACCAACGACCTGCATTACACGCATTCACATGACGCAGGTGCCCACGAGGCGCTTCTCTGCGTTCAATCCGGCTCGACTCTGCAGGATGAAAAACGATTCAAGTTCGATTCCGATGAGTATTACCTGAAATCGGTGGCGCAGATGCGGTCGCTCTTTCCTGACCACCCTGAGGCGGCCGACAACACACTCCTCATCGCCGAACGGTGCAACGTTGAATTCGACACCTCAGCAAACCACATGCCGCGATTCCCCGTAGCGCCGGGCGACACGGAAGCAAAGGCCTTCGAGCGCGAAGTCCTCGTTGGGTTGCAGGGAAGGTACCCGGGTGGATTGACACCCGAGATCGAGGCGCGCGCCAAATACGAAATTGACGTCATCACGAATAAAGGATTCCCTGGCTATTACCTTGTGGTCGCCGATTTTGTGAAGTGGGCTAGGGACAACGGTGTACGTGTCGGGCCTGGTCGTGGGTCTGGCGCGGGTTCGCTGGCGGCGTACGCGATGCGAATCACCGATCTTGACCCCATCGAACACGGGCTCCTGTTCGAACGATTCCTTAACCCCGAACGCGAGTCCATGCCCGACTTCGATATCGATTTCTCGACGCGACGTCGCGATGACGTCAAGCGGTACGTGACGGAAAAGTATGGTTCGGACCACGTCGCTCAAATCGCGACGTTCAACATCATCAAGGCGAAACAAGCGCTGAAGGATTCGACCCGTGTGCTCGGTTATCCCTATGGAATGGGCGAGAAGCTGTCGAAAGCGGTTCCCGGCATGTTGTCCGGGCGTGATATCTCGCTGGCCGAAATGTACGACCCCGCTAACCCGCGATTCAAGGAATCTCAGCAATTTCGTGAGGTCGTTGAGGAATCGGCCGATTCCAAGGCGGTCTTTGAAACAGCCGTGGGTATCGAGAACATCAAACGCAACACCGGCGTGCACGCGGCGGGTGTCATCATGTCGGATTCGCCGCTTTCGGAAATCGTCCCGCTCATGATGCGCGACAACGACGGGCAAATCATCACCCAGTTTGATTATCCGACCTGCGAAAAACTCGGACTCATCAAGATGGACTTTTTGGGACTTCGAAACCTCGACATCTTGGACGATGCGTTGGCCAACATCAAACGCAATCGTGGAATTGATCTTGTCCTTGAAGACCTGAAATTCGACGATCCCAAGGTTTACGAACTGCTTTCCACCGGAGAGACGTTGGGCATCTTCCAACTGGACTCTCCGCCGATGAGGCAACTCTTGACACAAATGCGACCGGACCATTTCGGCGATATTTCTGCTGTCCTTGCTCTGTATCGCCCCGGCCCAATGGGAGCGAAGAGCCACACAAACTACGCGATGCGTAAACAGGGTCAACAACCGATCACTCCAATTCACCCCGAATTGGCAGAGGCACTCGAGGACATTCTCGGACCGACCTATGGATTGATTGTCTATCAAGAACAGGTCATGGAGATCGCGCAGCGGGTCGCCGGGTACTCGCTCGGTCAAGCAGACAATCTGCGTCGTGCGATGGGAAAGAAGAGCAAAGAAACGCTCGACAAAGAGTTCCCGAGATTCTCGGAAGGCATGCTGGAACGAGGTTTCACTAAGCCCGCTATCACGACGCTGTGGGACATCCTCGTACCCTTCTCGGATTATGCGTTCAACAAGTCCCACTCGGCCGCGTACGGCGTGATTGCGTACTTCACGGCCTATCTCAAGGCACATTTCCCTGCGGAGTTTATTGCGGCGCTGTTGACGTCTGTTGGTGATGACCGTGACAAGCTCGGCGGCTATCTCGTTGAGGCACGCCGAATGGGTGTCACGGTGTTACCGCCCGACATCAACGAATCGGACCTCGATTTCACGGCCATCGGCGATGACGTTCGTTTTGGTCTCGGATCAATCAAGAATGTCGGTGAGTCCGTTGTGTCGCACATCACCGCGGAACGAGTTCTGGGCGGCGAATTTAGCTCAACCCAAAATTTCTTCGACCGCGTCCCTCTTCCCGCGTTGAACAAACGGACGATTGAATCCCTGTTTAAGTCGGGGGCATTCGATCGATTTGGACATTCGCGCCGCGCGCTCATCGAAGTGCACGAAAAAATCGTCGACGATGCAATTCGCGAAAAGAAGGATGCGTCGAAGGGTGACGTGGGGTTTGATTTCGGCGAACTCTTTGACGAACCCGTCATTCTCATCCCCGAGCGCCCGGAATGGCCACGGAAAACCAAACTTGAATTCGAACGAGAAATGCTCGGGCTCTACGTTTCGGACCACCCGCTGAACGGCCAAGAATACGTCCTGCAGCGGGGTCGCACACACCATGTGAGCGACCTGACCGCCGTGCAAAACACTCCAGATAGCGAGGGTGACGACGGTGAGTGGGAGCTTCAGGGCGCTTCCGAGGACGACGTGATTACCTTGACGGGCTTGCTGCGAAATATTGAGCATCGAACCGCGCGTGCGTCAGGTAAGCAGTTTGCCTACGCTGTGCTCGAGGACCAGTCAGGGTCGATCGAACTCGCGATTCTTGGTCAAAAATACGAGGAGCTGAAGCCACTTCTTCAGAATGACTCCCTCATCGCGGTCAGCGGTCGGGTCAAACTTCGAGAGCGGTTTCTGTCCGTTATGGTGAGAGACATCCGGCACCTCGACGTTTCGAACGATAAAGAGGTAACGATCATTCGAGTGCAGGTTCCCGCTGAGCATTCGACTGCAACCCTCGTAGGGGAACTCGACGAGGTGTTGAAGCGATATCCCGGTGAGGCCGAGGTTGAATTGCGCTTGCGCCACCCCAACGGTATCCAGGTGTTCACGCTCCCACACCGAGTGACCGTTACCGGGCCGCTCTATGGTGAGTTGAAGCGCGTTCTTGGCCCGAACTGCTTCGTTTAGCCCAGGACGACGTCGCCGACGGAGTGGTATCGGCGCTCGACGTAAACGAGTGGCGCGCAATCGGGATGAGTCGCACCATCACTAATTTCCATGACAACGGTCGCATTGTTACCAACTTCAGTCACCGCAACGACGGTGGCGAGCAGTGCGGCGCGGACATCGGAAATTTCGGGTAGATCGGCAAAACCCTCGCGCCAGTGGTCACCGGTGAATCGCTCGGACGCGGGCCCCGCCATGATCCGCGCAATGTCAACCTGGGTTTCGCCAAGGAAATGGATGATGACCGATTTACCGACAGCGACCGCGGGGTACGACGACGCGTGCTGTGCAATGTTGAGGCTTGCCCTCGGTGGTTCAGCAGAAAACGACGCGAGCGATGTCGCGGTGAACCCAACAGGTGTTCCATCGTCAAGGCGACCGGTGATCACCG
Organism: Microbacteriaceae bacterium; assembly: GCA_947452355.1. GTDB lineage: Bacteria > Actinomycetota > Actinomycetes > Actinomycetales > Microbacteriaceae > MWH-TA3. The sequence goes on from CANGCU010000017.1 coordinate 13,349, forward strand.
CAACGCCGGCAGGATGCAGAGAAAAAGCTGCGAGGAACGCGTCCTGTGGCGTCACGATGTTCACGTTCCTCTCAACGGGCTTCTGACCCTCATTATTCCCGAACGGTAGCATGGAGTGGCATGTTGACAATTATCACCACCCGATTCGAGAAATAGGTCCTCATGTTTTGTCCGTTCTGCCGATTCACCGATACACGGGTCATCGACTCTCGCACGTCCGAAGACGGTTTGGCCGTTCGACGCCGTCGTGAGTGCCCCGATTGTGGTGGTCGTTGGTCGACGCTCGAAACTGCCAGCCTTTCCGTCATCAAACGAAACGGCGTGATCGAAGCATTCTCGCGGGAAAAAATCGTGTCCGGCGTTCGAAAAGCATGTCAAGGACGACCCGTGTCGGATGCTGACCTCGCCGGGCTCGCGCAACGAGTCGAAGAAAACATTCGGGCGACGGGCGTTTCGCAAATCGATGCAAACGAGATTGGTCTCTCAATCCTGCCCGAGCTCCGCACGATTGACCTCGTCGCGTATCTTCGCTTCGCGAGCGTCTACCAGGCGTTTGAATCACTCGACGATTTTGAGGCATCGATTGCCGTGTTGCGCGAGGAAGAAGAGTCCAAGGGCACATCCGCATGATGTACCGTGCGTTGTTCACACTCGTATTCGCCCGCATGGACCCCGAGCGCGCTCACGACGTTGTTGTGACAATGCTGGTGTGGGGTCAGCGGTTTGGGTTGACACCGTTGCTTCGCGTGTTCACGCGACCGTCACGCCGTTTACGAGTTCGCACCTTGGGGCACACTTTCGAATCGCCGTTCGGGCTCGCTGCGGGGTTCGACAAAAACGCGGTGATGTATCGAATCCTGTGGGGTTTGGGTTTCGGTCACGTCGAGGTAGGGACTGTGACCGCGCACCGACAAGAAGGAAACCCGCGCCCTCGCCTTTTCCGCCTA